>JBBRIY010000165.1:0-6339 GCA_038220215.1 Propionibacteriales bacterium | reverse complement strand
CCGCCACCGGGGATGCGGCCGGCTTCACGCTGCTCCATGTCCACAACGCGTACCCCCACCGTCCGGAGCAGTGGAACACCGCTGTCGCAGCGCCCCACCGCGGGCACCGGCTGGGGCTCCTGATCAAGGCCGTGAACCTGGAGCAGCTGGCCACGGCCAACCCCGACGCCCGCTACGTCGTGACGTGGAACGCCGGGGAGAACAACCACATGCTGGGGATCAACACGCGCCTGGGCTTTCGGCTGCACTCGGTCCACGGCGCCTGGAAGGTCTAGCAGCTCGCGGCTTCTGCACCCTTCAGGAGCCCGTGCAGGGTGGTGTTCACCGGCACGGGTACGGAGTGGAGCCGGCCGAGTTCGATCATGGCGCCACCGAAGATGTCCACCTCGGTCGGCCGCCCGGCGAGGGCATCCTGCGCCATGGACGTGAAGTTGTCCGGGCCCAGCCCGTCGAGCACGTCCAGCCACCGCTGGATGTCCGACTCGTCGAGGGCGATGCCGGAGGCATTCGCGACGGCGATGACTTCGCGCTGCGCAGCGATCATCACACCGCGGGCGGGTTGGTCACGGTCCTGCAGCACACGGTACGGAGCCCGGGAGAGCGCGGAGACCTGGTTGGCGCCGGTGTTGATCAGGAACTTCCACCACAGCTCGTGCAGCATGTCGGTTGGTACGACGTGCGGGATCCCGGCCTGGGCGAGCATCCCGGCCACCCGGGCAACGGCGGCGGCCGGCGGATCGGTGTTGGTGGCCTCCCCGAAAATGATGCGACCCAGCGACGTGTACCGCACGGCGCGTCCCTCGCGGACGGCGTCGATGCCAACGCTGATCGCGTATGGCACGTGCGCTCCCGGCAGGCGCGCCCGGAGCCGGTCCTCGCTGCCGATCCCGTTGAGGAGGCTGAGCACCACCGTGTCCCTGCCGATCCCGGGACGGAGCAGCTCGATGGCCTCACCCAGCTGGGCAGCCTTGACCGCGACGATCACCAGGTCGGCAGGAAGGTCGTCTTCGGCGAACGCGAAGCGGTAGGCCTGGCCGTTCACGACGGTGGGCTCCTGGCGGTACCGCATGGCCCGCGCCGGATCGGCGACCACACGAAGGTCGGCGCCGGCCTCGACGAAGCGGCTGGCGTAGGCAGCACCGACCGCGCCGAGACCAACGATGTGAATGCGCGACACCTACAACTCCTCTGCGATCTCGCGAATCGTAGCGAGACGGCGGTCCCAGGCTGCACCGATCTCCTCGAGACGGCGTGCGGTGGCGCTGAGTTGGGCGCCGATGACGCGATAGCGCACCTCGCGTCCCACCCGGACCGGCTCGACGAGCCCCGTTCCCTCGAGGACGGTGAGGTGCCGCGCGATCGCCTGGCGGGTCACCGGTAACCGGCCGGCGAGGGCGGACGCCGAGGCGTCGCCCTCACCGAGCATCGCGAGGATGCTCCACCGTGTCTCGTCTGCCAGCGCTGCGAACATCGGCGCGAGCGTGGTCAAGAGCCGGACTCCAGGAGGGCGACCAGCTTGTCCAGCTCGAAGGTCCAGCCCTCCTGGTGGCTGGCCATGTTCTCTGCCGCGTCCGAGGTGGCTGTGAAACCGGTCTCGACGACCGTCAGCCGGGTGCCGCCGTCAGCCGGCTCGAGGGTGAAGGTGAACATCGTCGAACTCGCCGCGTCGAAGGTCTCGGGGATGGTGCCGCTGGCGTCGTCGTTGTTCCAGCGGTAGGCCACCATGCGCTGGGGATCGATGGCCTCGACCCGCAACGGGATCGCGGCGCGGTCGGGCCAGGACATCGTGCCGGTCGCTCCCGCACCCTCGCCGGCGAGCTCGGTGTGTCCGAACCAGCGGGAGATGTGTTCGGGTGCGGTGACCGCTTCCCAGACCTTCGGGACGGGGGCGGCGATCTGGATCGTGCGGTGGACGGAGAAGGTGCCCTCGTCGACGACTGCGGGCTGGTTGGTTGTGATGCTCATGCCTTCGATCCTCTCTGGGAGGCGTACGCCTCAGGTGAGTAGTGCAACCACAGTGTTGCACTTCACTCGCCGAATTGCAACCCTTCGATTGCACTTCCTCGGAACCGGGTCAGTCCCCCAGCGGGCCGAACTTCACCCCGCGGGCTGTCAGTTCGGCCTCTCCGCCGTCCTCAGCAGTGAGCACCCAGGCGCCGGCTCCGGTGAGCGCAACGGTGTGTTCCCAGTGCGCGGCCACCGAGCCGTCCCTGGTCACGACCGTCCACTCGTCGTCAAGGGTCGCGGTGTTGGCCGAACCTGCGGTGATCATGGGCTCGATGGCCACGCACATGCCCTTGACCAGCAACTCGCCCCGTCCGGCACGACCGAGGTTGGGCACGTCCGGCGGCTGGTGCATCTCGCTGCCGATGCCGTGGCCGGTGTACTCGGACACGATCCCGTACCCGGCCTTGCTGGACCGCACGGAGGCCTCAACGGCATGCGAGATGTCGCCGACCCGTGCACCGATGCGCGTGGCCGCGATACCTGCCCACATGGCCGTCCGGGTGGTCTCGCTGAGCGCAGCAGTTTCCGGCGCGAGGTCGCCGATGCCGAAGGAGATGGCCGAGTCTCCGTGCCACCCGTCCTTCGACACACCGAAGTCGACGCTGACCAGATCACCGTCGACCAGCACGCGGTCGGTCGGGATGCCGTGCACGATCGTCTCGTTCACGGAGATGCAGGTCACGGCCGGAAAGGGCGGCAGGCCGAAGCCCCCGCCGTAGCCGAGGAACGACGACGTCGCTCCCGCGGCAGCGATATGCTCGCGCGCGATCTGGTCGAGCTCTTCGGTGGTCATACCTGCCCGAGCGGCGTCACGCACCGCTGCGAGCGTCCGGCCGACAATCAGCCCGGCCACCCGCATGAGACGGAGCTGTTCTGCGGACTTGACCTCAATACCCGGCCGGCGACGCATCCTCAGTTGAGCTTGGCGTCCAGCGCGGAGGTGATCCGGCCGGCGACGTCTTCGATGGCGCCGATACCGTCCACCTCGACCAGTTGGCCACGGTCGCGGTAGGTGGCCAGCAGCGGGTCGGTCGCCTCGGTGTAGATGACCATCCGGTTGCGGATGGTGTCGGCGTTGTCGTCCTCGCGGCCTTCGAGCTCAGCGCGCTTCAGGAGCCGGGCCACCAGGACCTCGGTGTCTGCGACGAGCGAGATGACGGCGTCGATGCCCTGGCCCATCTTCGTGAGCACGTCGTCGAGCGCTGCGACCTGGCCGGCGGTGCGCGGGTAGCCGTCGAGCAGCCAGCCGGCGGCAGCGTCGGAGTGGGTGAGTCGGTCGGCGACGATCGCGTTCGTGACCTCGTCGGGCACATAGCCGCCTTCGGCCATGATCCGCGAGACCTCCTTGCCGAGCTCGGTCTTGTTCTTGACGTTGGCGCGGAAGATGTCACCGGTGGAGATGGCCGGCACTCCGTAGTGCGCGGCCACGCCGACAGCCTGGGTTCCCTTACCGACGCCGGGCGGGCCCATGATCAACAGTCTCATCTGAGGAATCCTTCATAGTTTCGTTGCTGCAACTGGCTCTGGATCTGCTTCACGGTGTCGAGACCGACTCCGACGATGATCAGGATCGAGGTACCGCCGAAGGGGAACTGTTGTTGGGTGCCAAGGCTGATGAACGCGATCGCGGGAATCAGCGCGATGAAGCCCAGGTACAGCGCACCGGGCGCCGTGAGGCGCGACAGCACGTGCGCGAGGTACCGCTCGGTCGGCCCGCCGGCGCGGACGCCAGGAATGAAGCCGCCGTACTTCTTCATGTTGTCGCTGACCTCGACCGGATCGAAGGTGATCGAGACGTAGAAGTAGGCGAAGAAGATGATCAGCACGAAGAAGATCAGCTCGTAGACCCAGCTGCCCGTGGTCAGGTTCGAGGCGATCCAGTTCGAGATCGGGTTCGGTGAGTCGGCTGTGCCCGGCTGGAACTGGGCGTACAACACGGGCAGGTAGAGCATCGATGAGGCGAAGATCACCGGGATGACGCCGGCCTGGTTCACCTTGATCGGGATGTAGGTGCTGGTGCCGCCGAGCAGCCGGCGTCCGACCATGCGCTTGGCGTACTGGACGGGGATCCGCCGCTGCGCCTGCTCCATGAAGATGACGCCTGCCATGACGGCGAGGCCGACCGCGAGAACGACGGCGAACACGAACCAGCCGGCCGCGCCTTCGCGGCTCTCCTTGATTCCCCACAGGGACGCCGGGAACTGCGCGGCGATCTGGGTGAAGATCATCACCGACATGCCGTTGCCGACGCCACGATCGGTGATCAGTTCGCCCAGCCACATGATCACGCCGGTGCCGGCGGTCATGGTGAGGATCATGGTCAGGATCGGGAAGACGCCCTTGTCGTAGACCAGGTCGAGCGAACAGCCCTGGAACAGCTGGCCGTTGATCGCAAGGGTCACGAAGGCTGTCGAGTTCAGGACGGCCAGCACGAGGGTGAGGTACCGGGTGTACTGCGTGATCTTCGCGGTGCCGGAAGCCCCTTCCTTCTTCAGCGCCTCCAGCCGCGGGATGACCACGGTGAGCAGCTGCAGGATGATGCTGGCGGTGATGTAGGGCATGATCCCCAGCGCGAAGATCGCCAGCTGGAGCAGCGCACCGCCGGAGAACAGCTGGATCATCTGGTACAGGCCGGCGGCGTCACCCGACGTCGCCTGGGCGCGGCACTGGTTGACGTTGACGATGTTCACGTTCGGGGTCGGGATGACCGAGCCGAGCCGGAAGACCGCCAGGATGAAGAGCGTGAAGAGGATCTTCTTGCGCAGGTCAGGCGTCCGGAGCGCATTCGCGAAGGCGGAAAGCATGAAGAGGACCTACTCCTTACTCTGCGTCAGCACTGCATGACCGCAGCACCGGGGGCCGCCGACGCAACGAGCGCGAGGCAACCCGGCAAACTCTATCAAGGCCAGCCCCGGATGTGCGCATCGGCCGCGCACCACCCCGTCCGCCCTCGCCGCTCCCCCTCGTGCGCCCTCCCCGCTCGTCCTCGTCCGCCCTCCCCGCTCCCCCTCGTCCGCCCTCTCCGCCTCACCCGCCCTCCCCCCTTCCCGCTCCCGAAACATGCCCCTGCTCCCGAAATTCCGGGAGCGACGGCGCAGTTCGGGAGCCGGGACGGCTGGACGGGGGTTGGGAGGGCGCCACCCGGCCCCGAATCATGGCGGGACGCGCCTGAGCGAAGGCCGACTCGACCCTGCGGCGGAACGCCGGCAGGTCGGCCAGATCGGCCCACTCCCATCGGACAACAACCCAACCCGCCTCGCGGAGCCTGGCCTCCCGCCGCTTCTCCTGCATCACGGCGCGGGCGACGTCGTCACGCGTCCCCACGTATTTGACCTGGCCGTCGAACTCCCCGAGGACTCCGAGTTCCTCCCAACAGAAGTCGGGACGCGCAAGCCAGGCACCCAGGCTCGTGAAGACGTCGAGCTGGAGTTGCGGCATAGGTAAGCCCACGTCAGCCATGCGGACGCGACTGACGGACTCCCCGACGCTCTCGGATCTGCCATCGGCGAAAGCCATCGCTGTCCGCGCCGTGACCACTCCCTGGTGCCCCGTCGCCTTGACCAGCACATCCCCCATGACGACGGGATCGGCTCCACGGTGCAGGGCGGCATCAAGGACGGCCACGGCGCGCTCGAAGGTCACACACCTGGCCAGGTCGACCGCCGTCCGCTCAAGCGAGGTGACCCTGTGGCCGTCGAGCTCGACTACCTCCCCGGAAGCCAGGGGTCCATTGCGGACGTGGAGGAATCGGCGCCTCGACCCGTGGCCGTTGGATCCCCGGATGACGGTCACCCGCCCGAGCATCGATTCCCAGCTGGGCAAGCCGTGCAGCACCCCCGCGCTGACATGACTCAGGACGGTCGTCTCTCCGAGGAGCGGGACGGTGCCGGCGATGAGCCGACGATGCCGGTCGAAAGCGCTGGTCGGTGGGGAGTCGGCGTAGGCCCCGTGTCGCACGACCACGAGTTCACCGGTTCGGGCCAGGCGGGCACGCACCTTTGCGGACTGCCCGACAGCATCCAGCTGATTGGTTCGCTTCACCGTCATCCACCGATTCCAGGCGCAACCAGCCCCCTTCGGCAAGGCCTTGCGGAGCATCGACAACACCTCGGCGATCTTGACAACACCTGCCACCGGTGGGCGGCTCCCCCGAATCCAGCCCAGAATCACGGTCCCGTCGGGCCAGCGACCCCTCACGCTCCCGAAAAGTGGGGGGCGGGGGGGCACCGGGGGGCGGGAGGCGCGGGAAAGCGGGGGGGGCGCCCCCGCGCCGGCGGGGGGCGGGGCGCCGCGGGGGGGGGGGGGGGGGGGGCGCCGGGCGGCGCGCGGGGG
>JBBRIY010000164.1:0-6422 GCA_038220215.1 Propionibacteriales bacterium | reverse complement strand
GGCCGGCTACACGCCCGCGGAGGGCACCTACCTTGCCTGGGTGGACTGCTCGAACCTCGGATTGTCCACGCCGGCGCACGACTTCCTGACGGTGGGACGGGTGGCCTTCTCCCCCGGTGTGAATTTCGGGGTCGAGCACCGCGACTGGGTGCGGATCAACCTTGCCTGCTCCCCCGACGTCATCGTCGAGGCCGTTTCACGCATGGCGACGACGGTCAACGGTTAGCAACCAGCTCGGCCTCGGCCGACCCGGTTGCGCTCAGCCGGGTGATGCCGATCAGGCTGAGGAAGACGGTGTCCACCCCTGACGTCGTCCGCACCTGGACGCGTCCGCCGACGAGGCGTACCTCCCCGGTCACGTCACCAGAATCGGTGAGCACCTCCTGTGCCGCTGCGATCGCGTCATTCACCACCGGGCGCCGCCCGGCCAGCCGCGCCGCAGCGGTCTCGTCGGCTGCCGCCCGGGCCGCGGCTGCCGCCACCAGTTCGGCGCGGCGTGCCGCCACCGCTTGCGCGCCCCCGTCCACCACCAGCCCCGCGACGAGGAGGAGGGCGAGGACGACCACCGCGACGAACACCGACAGCGACATGCCCCGCTGGTCCCGCATCGTCACCACCCCCGATCGCAGAGCCTTCATTGTGCCCCCGGCGTCAGCATTCCACGCCGGTTGTGCACTCCCCGATTACGCACGGGCACTCGGTAGGCTGTGGCCTGCTCCAGACTCAAGAACGATGGGAATGAAATGGTCCAGAAAATCGCGCTGCTCACCGCCGGCGGTTTCGCCCCCTGCCTCTCCTCCGCACTGGGCGGGCTTATCGAGCGGTACACGCAGGTTGCGCCCGAGATCGACATCATCGCCTACAAGAATGGCTACGAGGGCCTGCTCACCGGCGACTACCTCACCGTGAGCCCCGTGGTGCGACAGAGGGCTGCCCTCCTGCACGAGTACGGCGGCTCACCGATCGGAAACTCACGGGTGAAGTTGACCAACGTCAAGGACCTGGTCAAGCGCGGATTGGTTGCTGAGGGCGAGGACCCGCTGAGGGTGGCAGCCGATCGGCTGGTTGCTGACGGCGTCAGCGTGCTGCACACGATCGGTGGTGACGACACCAACACCACCGCCGCCGACCTCGCCGCTTACCTGGCCGACCACGACTACGGGCTGACCGTCGTCGGGCTGCCAAAGACCATCGACAACGACGTGGTGCCGATCCGACAGTCGCTCGGTGCAGACACTGCTGCCGAAATGGGCGCCCGCTTCGCGAAGAACGTCCTGGCCGAGCACAACGCCGGCACCCGCATCTTGCTGATCCACGAGGTCATGGGCCGCAACTGTGGCTGGCTGACCGCGGCCACCGCCAACAAGTACCACGACTGGGTGGACAGCGTGGAGTGGCTGCCCGAGATCGGCCTGAACAAGGATGCGTGGGACGTCCACGCGATCTTCGTTCCTGAGGCAGTCATCGACATCAAGGCAGAGGCCGAACGCCTCAGCAAGGTGATGGATGAGGTTGGCTGCGTGAACATCTTCCTCTCCGAAGGCGCGGGCATCGCCGACATCGTCACCGAGATGGAGAAGGCCGGCCACGAGGTGGCCAGGGATGCGTTCGGCCACATCCGTCTCGAGCGGATCAACCCCGGCGCCTGGTTCGGCAAGCAGTTCGCCCACATGCTGCACGCGGGAAAGGTCCTCGTGCAGAAGTCCGGCTACTACGCCCGTTCGGCCCCTGCGAACGCCTTCGACCGTGCCCTGATCAAGTCGATGACCGACCTTGCCGTCGACGCCGCGCTGCAGGGTACCTCTGGCGTGGTCGGCAACGACGAGGAGAACGACGACCTCCTCAGCGTGATCGCATTCGACCGGATCAAGGGTGGAAAGCCGTTCGACATCACCCAGCAGTGGTACGTCGACCTGATCGAACACATCGGCCAGGCGGCTCCCGTGGCCGCACTGCCCGCCGAGCACTGACCGTCCCCTTTTTCGCGCCAGGCCGCGCCAGCCGGTTTCGGTTGGACCGAGTTGGAACCGTCCCCAACTCGGTCCGAGCCTCAGTGGGCGAGGTAGGCGGCCAGCCGATCGATCGCCTCGTCGAGCTCGTCGGTGCCGCCGCAGAAGCTCAGGCGCATCATGCGTCCGCCCGCTGCGAGGTCGAAGTCGATCCCTGGTGCGAGGGCCACGCCGGTCGCGGCGAGGACGTCGGCGCACCAGGCCTGGCTGTCAGAGGTGAGGTGTCCGATGTCGCACCAGGCGTAGAACGCGCCGTCGGGTGGCGCGAAGGTCGTGATCCCCAGCTCCGGCAGGCGCCGCAGGAGCAGTTCGCGGTTGCGGGCGTATCGCGCGACGTGCGCGTCGAGCTCCTCTGCTGCCTCCGGGCTGAAGGCCGCCAGCGCCGCGGCCTGCGACACGGCCGGGGCACAGATCGCCAGGTTGCTCTGCAGCAGCTCCACCGGGCGCCGGAGCGCTGGCGGCAACAGCAACCAGCCCAGCCGCCAGCCGGTCATCGAGTGGTACTTGCTGACCGAGCCCACCACCACGGCATCGGTGCCGAACTCCCGCGCGCTCGCGCACGGTCGTCCGAAGCTGATGCCGTGGTAGATCTCATCGCTGATCAGCAGGCAGTCGTGGGCAGCGCACCACGCTGCCAGGTCCGCCAACTCGCCCGCGTCGATGATCGTCCCTGTCGGGTTGGACGGGGACGCGATCACCAGTCCTGCTGGCACCTGCGGCAATGCCTCGAGCATGGCGACCGTCGGCTGGTAGCGGGTCTGGGGCCCGACCTCCAGGTCGACCACCTCGCAGCCCAGCGCCTGCAGCGTGTTCCGGTACGCCGGATAGCCCGGACGGGTCATGGCCACCCGGTCGCCCACCTCGAACGCGGCGAGGATGGTCAGCTGGAAGCCGGCGGAAGACCCGGTCGTGATCACGACCTCGTCGGCGTCCACCGGCACGCCGTAGCGCGTGGCGTACTCGGCAGCGATCTTCCAGCGCAGCTCGGGAATGCCGGACGTGACCGTGTAGCCGAGCACCTCGTGGGTGACCGCCGCCACCGCGGCAGCCCGCACGGCTGCCGGCGCGGGGGTGGCGGGTTGGCCGACGCACAGCAGGATCGCGTCGCCGTGGCTCACCTGACGCGCGGCTGCAGCCTTCGCCACCTCCATCACATGGAAGGGCTCCACCCGTCCACGCTGCGACAACCTCATACCTTGCGCCGCGGGAAGACCGAGCGGAGTGCGGAGATCAGCAGCGCACCGATCCCCAGGCCGGTGGCCGCGCCTATGGAGTAGCCGGTTCCCAGCCCGATACCGAGCGAGCGTCGGGCGACAGCACTCGACACGTAGAGCTCGCCGGGACGGGTCTCGATGGGCTCTGCCGGTCCCACGGCCACCGGTTCGGGCTCAGGCTCGGGCACCGGCTCCTCGGACGTGGCCAGCCAGGCGGCGACGTACAGGATCAGGGTCGCGAACAGGTTGAGGAAGGTCATCAGGACGATCGTCGACCCGAACACGGCGAAGCCGAGGTTCCGGGAGAAGGCCCCGAACAGGTAGGTCGCCAGGGCCTGTAGCAGCAGCAGGCTCGCCGAGCCGATGCCGGCGCCGACCCAGGCGAGATGGCTGGGCACGTAGGCGGGGCTGAACCAGCCCAGCAGTAACCGGAAGCCGACCGCCCCGATGCCGAGGGACAGTGCTGCACCCACCAGCCGGATGAGCGCGGTCCAGCCAGTGCTGCCACCGACGCCCAGCCACTCCCCGACCGTGCTGCCAAAGGTGGTCGCAACGGCAGACGACGCGAACGTCACGACGACGCCGATCAGGATCGCGAACAGGCCACCGAGGTTCGCCAGGATGTCCAGCGGCATGATGACCTGCTTGCCAGGATTGTCGACATCGGCGCGCATCAGCAGCCGGACGGCCCGCTTGAGGTTGCCAACCCACCCGGAACCGACCCACATGGTGATCAGGAAGCCCGCGATGCCGATCTGGGCCCAGTTGGTGAGGGCTCCGGAGATCAGGTCGTAGAGACTCGAGCCCATGGACGGCTCGTTGGGCGCGGTAACGATCGGGCCGACCAGGACTGTGATCTGGTCGCGGAGCCAGCTCTCGATCGCGCCCACCAGCTCGGGCCGGAACACCGTGAGCGTGAACCCCAGCCCAGAGAACGCCAGCATCAGGATGGGGACAAGCGACAGCACAGAGAAGAAGGCGATGGCCGCGGCCAGCTGCACTCCCCCACGCAGGTTGAACCGCTCGACCGCCCGCAGGAGGTGCGCCACGAACGGGCGCTCAGAGAACTGCTTCCACCACTCCAGAATGGGCTGCACCCTTCCCCCTTCCCTCTGCGACCCGTCAGTCTGCGTACGCGGCCACCGGTGCGCAGGTGCACACCAGGTTGCGGTCACCGTAGGCTCCGTCGACCCGCGCAACCGGCGGCCAGTACTTGTCGCGGCCACCCGAGCCCACCGGCCCCGGACGCTGCCCGGCCGGGAAGGCCGCCAATTCCCGGTCGTAAGGATGCACCCAGTCGGCTGCCACGATCCGGGCCGCCGGATGTGGTGCGTTGTGCAGCGGGTTGTCGTCCGTCGGCCACACGCCGGCAGCAACCTGGTCCATCTCTCCCCTGATCGCGATCATCGCGTCGCAGAAGCGGTCGATCTCAGCCAGCGACTCCGACTCCGTGGGCTCGATCATCAGCGTCCCTGACACCGGGAAACTCATTGTCGGGGCGTGGAAGCCGTAGTCGACCAGCCGCTTGGCCACATCGTCGACGGTGACGCCGGTGCTGTGGGTGATCTCGCGAAGATCGATGATGCACTCGTGCGCGACGAGCCCGGCCGCCCCGGTGTACAGGACAGGGAAACTGTCGGCGAGTCGGTGCGCAACGTAGTTGGCTGCCAGGATCGCCGTCTGCGACGCCAGCCGCAGCCCTTCGGCACCCATCAGGGCGATGAAGGCCCAGCTGATCGGCAGGACTCCCGCCGACCCGTAGGGAGCCGAGCTGACCGGTCCGTAGCTGGACGCCGGTCCTGCGGCCTCCACCAGCGGGTGGTTCGGCAGGAAGGGCGCGAGGTGTTCCCGCACCGCCACCGGTCCGACGCCCGGGCCACCACCGCCGTGCGGGATGGCGAAGGTCTTGTGCAGGTTGAGGTGGCTCACGTCCGCGCCAAATTTGCCGGGACGGGCGAGTCCCAGCATCGCGTTGAGGTTCGCCCCGTCGACGTAGACCTGTCCGCCGGCCTCGTGCACCAGCGTGCAGACGTCGGTGATCGTGTCCTCGAACACGCCGTGCGTGGACGGGTAGGTGACCATAACGGCAGCCAGTTCCGCGGCGTGCAGGGCGATCTTGGCGGTGAGGTCGGCAAGGTCCACCGACCCATCGGCTGCCGTCGCCACCACGACCACCCGCATGCCGGCCATCACGGCGGAGGCCGCGTTGGTGCCGTGCGCGGACGCGGGGATCAGGCACACCGTCCGCCCGACCTCCCCGTTGGCGAGGTGGTAGGAGCGGATGGCCATCAGCCCGGCGAACTCGCCCTGGCTGCCGGCGTTGGGCTGCAGGCTCACCCGGTCGTAGCCGGTGATCTCGGCCAGCCAGTCGCACAGCTCGCCGATCAGTTCTGCGTAGCCGGTGGCATCCGCAGCAGGGACGAACGGGTGCAGGCCGGCAAAGCCCGGGTAACTGATCGGCTCCATGGCTGCCGCCGGGTTGAGCTTGAGGGTGCAGGAGCCAAGCGGGATCATTCCGCGGTCGAGCGCGAAGTCACGGTCGGAAAGGGTGCGCAGGTAGCGCATCAGCTCGGTCTCGCTGCGGTAAGCGCTGAACACCGGGTGGGTGAGGTAGTCGACCGCGCGGGAGTGGTCGCCCAGTCCCCCGGCGACGGCGTCGGTCACCGCTACGCCGAAGGCAGCGCCGACAGCTACGAGGGCATCCTCCTGGGCGTCCTCACCGAAGCTGACGCCGACATGGTCGGCATCGACCAGCCGCAGGTGCACCTCGTCCGCCCGCGCGGCGGCAACGATCTCGGCTGCCCGTCCGGGTGCGGCCACAGTGATGGTGTCGAAGAAGCTGTCGGCCGCCAGCTCGAAGCCCGCTTCGAGGAGGGCTGCCGCCAGGCGCCGGGCCCGAAGGTGGATGGCCCCGGCGATGCCAGCGAGGCCCTGCGGTCCGTGGTGGACGGCGTAACAGCTCGCGGCCACGGCCAGCAGCACCTGGGCGGTGCAGATGTTCGAGGTCGCCTTCTCGCGGCGGATGTGTTGCTCGCGGGTCTGCAGGGCGAGCCGGAAGGCCGGCACCCCGTCGGCGTCCTTGCTCAGGCCGACGATCCGTCCGGGCAACTGCCGCTCCAGGCCAGAACGGACGGCGATGTAGCCGGCGTGGGGCCCACCGTAGAACAGCGGGACGCCGAAGCGCTGCGCCGAGCCGACC
>JBBRIY010000163.1:0-6474 GCA_038220215.1 Propionibacteriales bacterium | reverse complement strand
ACCGTCCTTGGCTTCACGACTCAGGCCACGGACCTCGACGTGGCCGTCGACCGGCTACTCGAGGTCTTCTGGAACGGGGCAGCGAAGTGACGACCTCGACGCGGTGGCTGTCGGCCTACTGCGCGTTCATCGGACTGCTCGCTGCGACGGCTTCCGCGGTCGGCGTGTTCGCTCGCGGCACCGGTGCCAGCGTGCCGGCCACCAGCATCCGCGGCGAGGCATACCGCTACGCCACCGATGGGGTGTACGCCTTCAACGCTGTCCGGGTGGTGGCCGAGGGGGTCGGCTGGGACGCGGTCACGCTGTTCTTCGCAGCGCCAGCGCTGCTGGTGGCTGCGGCCTCGATCGCCCGCGGATCGGTACGCGGCCGGTTGGCTGCGCTGGGGATCCTCGGCTATTTCGCGTACCAGTACCTGATGTACGCGGTGTTCTGGGCACTGGGACCGTTGTTCCCGCTGTTTGTACTGCTCTTCCCACTGAGCTTCGTCGGCATCGCCTGGCTCTGGTCGACCATTGACGCGGAGGCGCTGGCTGCCGGCACCGTCGGCTTCCCGCGACGGAGCCTGATCACGTTCGGCCTCCTCGCCGCTGCGCTGCTGGTGGCGATGTGGGTGCCGCGGATCCGCACTGGCCTGTCGGGTGATCTTGCTGGCGCCGGGTTGCTCGGCACCCCGACCTTGTCCGTGCAGGCGCTCGACCTGGGACTGGTGGTGCCGCTGGCGCTGGCGACAGCCGTGCTCGTGTGGCGACGGGTCCCGGCCGGGCACCTGCTGGCTGCGCTGTTCAGCGTGAAGGCGGTGACCATGGCCGGGGCGATCCTCGCGATGCTGATCTCGGCCTGGATGATGGAGGGCAGCCTCGAGGTCGTTCCGTTCGCGATCTTCCTTGGCGTCACGGTGTTTGCCGGGCTGCTGGCTGTTAGGGTGCTTCGTTCCGCCTGTTGGTCGCGCCGATCGGCAGCCTCGCCCCAGAAGACGCAAGCCAACGGAAATCATCCCGTCGGTGCCGCGTCGGCGATCCGGCGGGTCGGACATCAGGATGGGGGCGTCGGCGCTGCCAGACTGGGGCAATGACGACGCAGTCCTTCCTCAGCTCCCTCACTGGCCTGTTCGCTCAACCCGCTGCCGAGAACCCGACGGGGGCGATGGTCGAGGCTGCTTACCGTGCGCTGGGGCTGGACGCTCGCTACCTGACCTGCGAGGTTCCGCCGGACGCGTTGGGCGACGCGGTGCGCGGAGCGAAGGCGATGGGCTGGCTGGGCTTCAACTGCTCGCTGCCGCACAAGGTCGCCGTGATGAAGCATCTCGACGAGGTCGCCGAATCCGCCCGCCTGATTGGCGCGGTGAACTGCGTGGTGGTCCGCGACGGACGGCTGGTCGGGGAGAACACCGACGGGCTGGGCTTCTTGACGTCGCTGTCCCGGGTTGCCGAGCCGCGGGGCGCGCGGGTTGTGCTGCTGGGCGCCGGTGGCGCTGCGCGGGCGATCGCAATCGAGTTGGCGCGCGCGGGCGCGTCTGAGATCCGCATAGTGAACCGCGGCGGCCAGCGGGGGAGCGAACTCGCCGCGCACGTTGCGGCGGTCACGCCCTGTCGGGTGAGCTTCGAGCAGTGGGTTGCGCCGGTGGTCGTCGGTGCGGCCGACGTGCTGGTAAATGCGACCTCGATCGGGCTCTTGCCCGACACCGCGGTGCCGGACGTCGACTTCGCTACTTTGCGGGGCGAGACCGTGGTCGCCGACGTGATTCCCAACCCGCCCCGCACGGCCTTCCTCGCGGCTGCCGCCGAGCGCGGCTGCCCCACCCTCGACGGGCTTGGCATGCTGGTGAACCAGGGCGTGATCGGGATCCGACACTGGACGGGGCTGGAGGCGGACCCCGTCGTGATGCATGAAGCGCTCTCGACGATCCTCGGGTAACCCTCGCTCATCTGGAGTTCTCGCAGGCGAGCTTCGAACGCCTATCGACCAACGCAATCGTGCAGCAGCCCCTCCATCGCGGATCGGAGTTCACCGGTACCCGGTGTGCCCCGCAACGGTTCACCTGCGGACAGGACCGGGTTGATCGACCGGTCGTGTACGAGAACCTGGAGCGTCGCGGCGACCCACTCGCGGTCCGTGGACGTCGCCCGCCAGCGGGCCAGCGGGTTCCGCAACATTCGCTGCGAGATCACGCCCGACACCGCGACGGGGAGCACGGCCGCTTCCGGCACGAGTCGCGTGAGGAGCTCCACCCCGCTCCCCCACGTTGACAGGGAGGTCAGGGCGTCGTCGAGCCGCAGCGCGGGGTCCGGTTCGATCTTCCCGGCGGGGTAGGTGAGCACCGCGCCACCGGAGCGCAGGTGATCAGCCACCCGCCGAACCAGCCTGGTGCGCTCGTGTGCGTCGCCCTTCACGAAGATAAGCCGGGACTCGAGGTGGGGCAGGACACGCAGGAGGGGCCGGTCCAGCGCGATGATCCGCAGGTCGTCGCGGGCAGCGAGCAGGCGCCAGAGGGCCAGCGCGTCAACGGTGCCGGCATGGTTGGCGACGACCACCAGCGGGCCGCGGGGAGGCACGCGGTCGGCGCCCCGGATGGTCACCAGGCCGGCGTACCGGGACAGCACCAGATCCGCGGCGGCTGTGAGCCCGCCGCGCGCGATAGCAGCGTCCATCTCGATCAAGTCCGCGACGAACCGGCCGACCGCCAAGCGGGCCACGCCGTCGAGGACCGGGGCGGCCCATGCCGCCCCCAGCCCTTGCAGCAGGTCGGAGGCGGAACTGGCGCGAAGGCTGTTCGCTGGTTCGCTCTTCCGCACATTCATCCGGTCCACCTGATCCACCACGGAGACGACGCTAGACCACCAAGACCTCCGCTGACGTCGGGCCGCCACCCGCCGCACGGTGCGGCAAGACCAGGACGTCTGCGCTGGGTGTGAATCAGTACACCGTTGACGGTTGACTACTTCACAATCAACGGAGACTGGTGCGGGGCACGAGTCGAGCTAGCGGTAGTCGCGTTCCAGGAACTGGTTGTCGGGGACCTGGTCGGCCACGCGCCTGGCTTCGCGCTCACGGAGCTCCACACGGCGGATCTTGCCGGAGATCGACTTGGGCAGCTCTGTGACGAACTCGACGATGCGCACGCGCTGATAGCCGGAGAGCCGCTCGCGGGCGTGCGCGAAGATCTTGCGGGCCGCTTCCTGCTCACGGGTGGTGGCGTCCAGCGCGAGGGTGATGAAGGCCTTCGGCACCGCTGCGCGCAGCGGGTCGGGGCTGGGCACGATGGCGACCTCTGTGACGTAGGGGTGCTCCAGAAGGATCGACTCCAGCTCGAACGGGGAGATCTTGTAGTCGGACGCCTTGAAGACATCGTCGGACCTGCCGATGTAGGTGAGGTAGCCATCGGCGT
Organism: Propionibacteriales bacterium; assembly: GCA_038220215.1. Lineage (GTDB taxonomy): Bacteria > Actinomycetota > Actinomycetes > Propionibacteriales > Propionibacteriaceae > Propionicimonas. The sequence continues at coordinate 3,088 of JBBRIY010000163.1, read as the reverse complement.
CGCAGGAGGCGATGTCACCGGTGTGGTAGTAGCCGTTGCGACAGGCTTCAGCGGTCATCTCCGGGTCGTTGTGGTACCCGGCCATGAGTCCGAGGATCGGCTGGGACAGGTCAAGGCAGATCTCGCCCTCGTCTGGGCTGGCCTCCCCGGTCACCGGGTCGAGCAGCACGACCGGGTAGCCGGGCATCGGCCGACCCATTGAGCCGTCCTTTACGAGTTGGCCCGGGGAGTTCCCGATGCAGCAGGTCATCTCCGTCTGGCCGAAGCCGTCCCGGATCGTCGCCCCCCACGCCTTGCGTACCCGGGTGATCACCTCGGGGTTCAACGGCTCCCCGGCGCCCAGGAGTTCGCGCGGGGGTTTGGAGAGCACGGTGAGGTCCGCCTGGATGAGCATCCGCCACACCGTCGGCGGCGCGCAGAACGTGGTGACGTCGTGGGCGTCCATGACCTGCATCAGCGTGCCGGCGTCGAAGCGGTCGTAGTTGAACACGAAGACCGTCGCCTGTGCGAGGAAAGGGGAGAAGAAATTGCTCCAGGCGTGCTTGCCCCACCCGGGCGAGGAGATGTTCAGGTGGACGTCACCGGGACGCACGCCGAGCCACCACATGGTCGACAGGTGGCCCACCGGATAGGACACCTGCGTGTGCGCGACCAACTTGGGCCGGGCGGTGGTGCCGGAGGTGAAGTACAGCAGGCTCAGGTCGGACGCCTTCGTCGAAGCCTTCGGAAGGTAGGACACCGGCGCGTTGTGCGAGTCGGCCATGGAGATCCAGCCGGACGGGGTGCGCTCGCCGACACCGATGCGCAGGACCGATGTCGGCAGGCTGCCCAGCCGGCTCTCCAGGTTCGTGGGCGCCACGACGGCGCGCGCCTCGCCGTGCTCCACGCGGTAGGCGAGGTCGGCGGCAGCCAGCAGCGTCGAGGTGGGGATCGCGACCGCCCGGATCTTCAGCAGCCCGAGCAGCAGTTCCCACAACTCGATGGTGTTGCTGAGCATGACGATCACATGGTCACCTGCCCCCAGGCCCTGGCTGCGCAGCCAGCGCGCGACCTGGTCGGAGCGGCGGGAGAGTTCGCCATAGCTCCACGACTGGGTGCTCAGGTCTGCGGACACGATCGAGACGGCTGGACGGTCAGGGTGCTCGCCGGCCACGACGTCGAACCATTCGGTGGCGAAGTTGAACTCGTCCAGCTCGGGCCAGGTGAATCCTGCGACCGCGCCGGTGTAGTCCTGACCATGGTCGAGCAGGAAATCACGGACCTTGCGCACCGCCTCGGTAGCCGGGGTGGCGGGGCGGCCGGTGAACGCCATTGTCCGAACTCCTTCGATGTGCACGTCGCTGACACCCTATCGCCGAAGCTACGCGACCGTAGGTTGTTTCGAGGGCGCCGCGGAAAACAGCAGAACGGCCGGCCCCGAAGGGCCGGCCGCACTGTCAGAGGTGGATCAGTTCTGGTCCTGAACAACGAAGGACTTCGTGGTGAACGACTCCCAATGCGACTTCTTCTTCGACGAACCCAGCGGCTTCAGCACCTTCAGGGTGAGGGTGTAGCTGCCGTCAGAGATGGCCCACGCCTTGCCGCTCTTGTAGATGCCCTCGAAATCGACGACCTGCGCACTGGCATCCCTCGACTGCTTGCCGAGGTGGGTCGACTTGCTGCTGATCTTGTAGGTGCCATCGGTTCTGAACGTGCTCCAGTCGAGGACCACGTCATAGGACTTCTTCGACTTCGTGTTCGTGATCTTCATCATCACGTCGCTGGCCGGGTAGTCCAGGTGGTACACCACGGACGGGATATCGCCGTTGGTCATGGTGTAGACGCGCCCCGAGCTGGTCTGTGGGTGCAGGTACCAGTCCGTTCCCTGGTAGGCGAGGCTCGGCAGCGACCAGAGGTCCGTGCCGTCGTCGAACTTGAACTTGTTGAGCACCTTGACGGCCTGGTAGTCGCCACGCATGCCGACGAACGGCACCGTCACGGTATTGCCCGCGCTGGAGGTGGTGAACCGCACCCAGCCGCCGTAGAGCATGCCTGGCTTGCCCTTGAGGATGCTGGCCGGCGCGGTGATCTTCACCTTCACCTTGACCGTCTTGCCCGCCTTGACGGTGACGCTCTTGCTGGCCTTGAAGCCGACATCGGCGAAGGCGTAGAGCGGTGTGGTGGTGCCGACCTCGTTGCTGCCGCTGAAGCTGGCAGCTGCGCTCGCACCGGAGACCCGATCGACCTTGTAGGTGAGCGTGCCTGCGGTCTTGTTCGTGAGCGAGATCGTCACGGTGTGGCTGGTGCCTTCACCCAGCTTGATCGTCGACGGCGAGGCGGTGACCTTGGCGGCAAGCGCGTTGGTCACGTTCACCACACCGGAACCCTGCCGGAAGACGCCCTCGGGACGGGTGGTCACGCCAGCCTCGGTGGATTTCATCACCGGGTTCGCTGTGTTGTACAACAGCTTGGCCAGATCGGCCGGATGACCCTTCAGGGCAGTCTTTGCCTGCATCATCAGGGCAGCGCTCCCGGAGATGTACGGCGAGGCCATCGAGGTGCCGGACAGGTTGCCGTGGGCGCCCTGCTCCAACGGGAGCGTTGAGTAGATCTTGGCGCCCGGCGCCGCAATCGTGGGCACCAGGCTCAGATCGGCGGCGAGGCCGGCGCTGCTGAACGTCGAGATCCGGCCGCCGTCCGGATTGACCAGGTCGGACTGGACAGACATCCAGGTCATGGTCTTCGGGAGTGTCAAGCGCAGGGCTTCACCCTGCGTGCCACCGATGCTGATGGCAGGGATCGGCAGGACCGGATCGCTACCGCTGTTCGCCGTGAAGCTGTCCAGACCCGGCACGTTGTTGTAGATCACGGCACCCTCGGCCCCGGCCGCGATGGCGTTCTGCACCTTCACCCGGAAGTCGCAGGTGCCGCGCTTGATGAGTAGGGCGGTATCTGGACCGACAGCGCTGATAGCGGTGCATCCGTCCAGAGGGGATGCTGCGACAAGGTTGAGCTGGCTGGTGTTGTCGGCGGGAGCGTCGTCCGTGCCGTCCACAGCGGTGTAGGGGTACTTCACGCCGTTGACCGCGATGGCCTTGCTCTTGATCGT
>JBBRIY010000162.1:0-6503 GCA_038220215.1 Propionibacteriales bacterium | reverse complement strand
TCGCTCACCGTCCACTTCTCGGCCAGCCAGCCGATGATCTTGCCTTCGGTGTCGAAGGAGACCAGGGGCTCGAACACCTTGTCGATGGCGAAGGCGTTGTTGGCGGTGATCTGGTTGTTCAGGTCGAAGGACGTGGTGGCCGCCGCGCGCCCGAAGGTGATGGTGCCGCCCTTGACCGGGGTGGCGGCGGTGCTCGCGCTGGCCGAGCCGGACGTGCTGGTGGCTGGTGCTGCGGTGCAGGCTGCAAGAGCGATCAGGGCTGCGGTGGCGAGGAACGCAAAGGAACGTCGGCGAGTGCTGAACAAAGACATGGTCACTTCCTGGTCAGTCAGTTACTGGGTTCAACGATGCAGGGTCGGGATTCGATCCCCGAACGGGGCACGATCCGCGCGCTTGACGAAGAGGTTGGGCGTGACGCCCACAGTTGGCTGGATCAGCAACTACAACAGCCGACACGGAACAGGGCCAACCTCAGGCCACACATTCGGTCGCTACGCATGCGGTGAGGATAGCGATCGAGGCGCACCGGGCCAACTCGTCTCGCTGGATCGGTCGGACCCTGCGGACCAATTCTGCAGCCAGATGCACCCAGATCGGCCGATCGGGCCACGATTGGCCGATCCAGCTGCAGATTTGGCTCGTCCTCTTGGGGTTATCGCTCAGCGATGACGGTCCGCATCAACCGGGCGAACTCGGCCGGCTGCTCGAACAGCGGCCGGTGGCCCGAGGTCTCGAACTCCACCCAGCGCTTCGCCGGCGCCTGGAGTCGCTGGAACCAGTCCCGTGCCAGGTCCTTGCGACCTCGCGGCTCGAACCGCCCCTCGACGAGGTAGACTGGGACCTTCAGTTCGGCCGCGCTCTGGCGCAGGTCCAGGTCCTGCAGTTGCGGATACAGCGCCGAGTAGGTGTCCAGCAGGCCGCGGACGATGTTCACCGTGTCGAGCGGGCTGTACTCGCTGACCGGAAGGTTCTCCACCATCTGGCCGGCGCCCTCGGCGTTCGGGGAGTGGTCATAGGCGTACACCTGTTGCTCGTGGGCGAACACCGTCGGGTAGTCGAGCAGGTTCGAGTACGGCGGCGAGCCGGCGGCCTCCAGTTGCGCCACGAACTCGGCATTTCCGCGCTGCCGTGCCCAGGCAAGGGTGTCGTCGTAGAAGATCTGGTCGGTCTCGGCGACGTCCACCATCTGTCCCACGCCGACGAAGGCGGCGAAAAGGTCCGGACGCTGGTGCGCGGCCAGTACCCCGATGATGGTTCCCCAGGACTGGCCGACCAGATAGACCCGCTGCTGGCCGAAGCGGGTGCGCAGGTAGTCGCTGACGCCGATCACATCGGTCACGGCGTTCGCAAGGGTGTGGGTGACAAGGGGCTCCAGCTGGTCGTAGGACGACCCGGTCCCCCGCTGGTCGAGGGTCGCCACCACGAAGTCCTCCTCGAGCGCCTGGCCATGGCGCCTCATCGCCCCGAACTCGCTGCCGCCCGGCCCGCCGGCCAGAAACAGCAGGACGGGGTTGGTGTCGCTGGCCCCGCGGATCAGCACGTTCAGGTCACCATTGGCCACCGGTACCCGAGTGAGCTCGGCGACGCTGCCGGCCCTGGCTTTCCCGTCGGGACCGGGGATCGGCTCGGTCCGCGCGGGCATCACCACGGCAGCACCCATCGCGATCACAGCCAGCGCGCCCAGCCCGATCGACGCCACATCCAGCACGCGGCGACCGCCGGTCACCGGCCCGTAACGACGGCTGCGGGCGACCGCGCCACCGACCAGCCCGCCAGCCACCAGCGCGGGGAAGACCAGCAGGCCGTGCACCCCGCGTCCGGAGATCGCTGCGAGCCAGCCGTAGATCCCCTCGACGTTCAACAGGTCGACGGTCGGCCCCTGGGCAGGGAGCCGGGTGACCTCGAAGGCGACGGCATAGAGGACTGGCAAGGCCAGCGCCGCCCACCGGGAGCGCAGCAGCCAGCCCGCGCCGACTCCGGCGCCGACCGCAAGCAACATTGTGACCAGCGACTCGGTGACCGTCACCGGTCCGCGCGGGGTCCAGAGCCCGCCGGCCACACCGGCTCCGGCAACAAGCCCTGCGGCAGCGAGCCATCGCGTCATTGGGGCAGGGATCGCGGTGAGCGGCTTCTCAAGCAGCGTCATGATTGTTCATCTCCTGGGTTCAACGGCCCGGCGCCGGCCATTCCGTGCGCCTCTTGCGGGCCAGAACCATCGTGCGGGGACAGCTGCCTGACAGACGTCGGGCCGCGGTAGCCGGATCGACTGCCCCCGCGGACGGGCCATACCGGCACCATGTACATCCCCAGCTGTAGCCACGGTTCATTCCACAGATCAACGACCGGGCAGGGTCGCACGGGATACGTTCGCTGTGTGCTCGAGAAATGGCAGGAGGTGCGGCGGTTCAACCAGACGCACCCGGGATCGTCGGACGCGCTGCTGGCCGCCCTGCTGCTGGTGGTTGCGCTGTTCAGCGTTGCCAGCAGCCCTGAGGTAATCCCCGGCGGAGCCGGCGCCCCGGCGATCTGGTTGCTCATCGGAGCCGGGATCGTCCCGCTCGCGTTCCGGCAGCGTGCCCCGCTGGTCGTGCTGGTCCTCACCGCTGTTCCGATCGTCGCGCTGGTCTGGTTGGGCTTCGCCCCCGGTGTACTCGGAGCCGGGCTGTTCATCGCCTGCTACACCGTCGGCGCCTGGTCCTCCACACGGCAACTGACCGTCGCTGTCTTCTTCACCTCCGCCGTGTTGGCGGTGGTCGGCCTGCTTTGGCCCCAGGACCTCAGCCCGATGCAGCTGCTGCAGAACCTGGTGCTGTTCGCCACCTCCTTCGCCATCGGCCGCTCGGCTCGCGCCCGGCGGGCCGCGATCGACCTGCTCAGGGAGCAGGCCGCCCTGCTGGCGGTCCAGCAAGCCGAACTCGCCCGGCAACAGGTGACGGAGGAACGGTTGAAGATCGCCCGCGAACTGCATGACGTCGTGGCGCACTCGCTCGGGGTCATCGCCGTCCAGGCGGGGGTCGGCAGCCACGTGTCCGACACCGACCCGCAGGAGGCCCGTCGAGCCCTGGACGCCATCGCCGCCACCAGCCGGGAAGCGCTACAGGAGGTACGCAGCATGCTCGGGGTCCTTCGCAGTGACACCGACACCGTCGACTACGAGCCGCGCACCAGCCTTGCCGACCTGCCCCGCCTGCTCGAGCGCACCAGGATGAGCGGCGTGCCCGTGGAGATCGTCGAAACGGGCCAGTCCGAACCCTTGGCGGCCGGGGTCGAACTCGCAGCCTGCGCGGTGATCGCCGAGGGTCTCGCCAACGCCGTCCGGCACGCGCACGGTGCCCCGGCGAAAGTCCTCCTTGAGCACACCCCCGGCCGCCTCGGGATTGAGGTGCGAAACGGGCCTGGACGCCGGCTCGCCAGCCCCGCCGGCACCGGACACGGCCTGCAGGGCATGCGGGAGCGGGTCCAGCTCTGGGGTGGTTCGATGGAGGCGGCTCCGTGCGACGACGGTGGCTACCGGCTCCACGTGGAACTCCCGACGGGGGGCCGAAAATGATCCGGGTCGCCGTCGTCGATGATCATCCGCTGGTCAGGGTCGGGTTCGGGGTCCTGATCCGATCCTGCGAGGACCTCGAGTTCGTCGGCGAGGCCGCCAACGGCCACGACGCCGTCGAACTGGCTCGCGCTGAACACCCGGACGTGATGCTGATGGACGTGCGGATGCCAGAGCTCAACGGGATCGACGCCACCCGGCTGATCACCACCGATCCCGCAACGGCATCGACCAAGGTGCTGGTCCTCACCACGTTCGACCTCGACGAGTACGCCTATGGCGCGCTCCGTGCCGGGGCCAGCGGCTTCCTGCTCAAGGACACTGCCCCCGATGAGCTCCTCGACGCCATCCGGGTCGTGGCGGGCGGGGACTCCCTGCTGGCGCCGACGACCACCCGGAGGCTGATCGCCGAGTTCGTCCGTCGCGTCCCCGCCGAATCAGAACCGTTGCCCGATCTCGCCCAACTGACCGATCGGGAGACCGAGGTGCTCGTCGCTGTCGCCCGGGGCCGGTCCAACACCGAGATCGCGCACGAGCTCTTCATGAGCTATGCCACGGCCAAGACCCACGTCAGCCGACTCCTCACCAAGCTCGACGCCCGGGACCGCGCCCAACTTGTGGTGATTGCGTACGAGACCGGCCTGATTCGCAGAGGCGCAGGGTAGCTGTTCGGAGGGCCGACCATGCATGGGGAATTCGTAGCGCAGAAGCTCCCCTTGTGCCACGATTGTCCCGACGAACCGATCGTGGATCGCACACCCCTCACGGGCGTTGCCCGCAACGCCCGGCTTTCCGCATTACCCACCCCCCCAAGTAATGGAGTCGTCCGATGATTTCCAGCACCGCTGCTGCCCCCGCAGCCCGCCCCACCGCAGAATCCACCGTTGCACGCCGTGCCCTCGGCGGCGCCTCGATGTGGTGGCACGCCGTTCGTCCGCAGTCGCGGGCCCTGCCGCGCCACGCCCTGGTCGACGCCCAGGCCTAGCCGCTGCTCAGGTGCCCCAGTAGTTGCGGAGGTCGGCACGCCGGGAGCTCAGGTATTCCGACACCACGGCTGCACCAAGGTCGTCCAGGTCGGGGTTGACCACGCGGCCGTCCACGCGGTCGGCCATCTGCTTCACGAAGCTCTCCAGGCCCGGGTCATCCCCCAGCCGGAAGAACGTGATCCGTGCGCCGAGCCGGCGCACCCGGTCGAGCTGGGCGACGGTCGCGCGCAGCGTCGGCAGGCTGGGCGGGTAGCTGAACAGTGAGTCGCCGTCGGGGGCGAGGTAGGCCGTCGGCTCTCCGTCGGTGACGATCAGCACCACCGGCTGCATCGTGGGGTTCTTGCGGAACATCCGTTCGGCCAGCAGCAGGGCATGGTGCAGGTTCGTGCCCTGCTCGCGCAGCGCCGGCAACCCGACGAGATGCTCCACCGCCACCGACTCGGCATACCGTCCGAACGTGATCAGGTCGAGCTGGTCGCCGCGCCACCGCGTCGAGACGAGGTGGTGCAGTGCCAGCGCCGTCCGCTTCATCGGCAGCCAGCGTCCCTCCGCGGCCATCGAGAACGAGGTGTCGGCCAACAACGCAACTGCCGCCTGCGTACGGGTCTCGGTCTCGACGATCTCTACGTCCTCCAGCTGCACGTGGACGCGTCCGCCTGCACCGGGGTGCTCCGCCTCGGCAGCGTCGCGGCGCATGGCGTTGAGGATCGTGCGGGTCACATCCCAGGGCTCGGTGTCGCCGAAGGCCCACTGCCGGGTCGACCCGGTCAGCTCCCCTGCCGCACCGGACAGCCGGGTCTCGCGCTGCCCCGTGCGTCCGCTCAGCCGGTCGGACACCTCCTGGAGCAGGGTCTTGCCCAACTGCCGCATCGCCCGGGGCGAGAGCTTCAGCGCTCCGTCGGAGCCCCGGCTCAGGTAGCCGGCGTTGCGCAGCGCCCGTTCGAGCTCTGCCAGCGCCCTGGCCGACACGGCCGCGTCGGGGCCGAGTTGACGCGCCAGCGCGTCCACGTCGATGTCGTCCATCCGCGCGCCGCCGTAGCCCTGCCCCAGCTGCGAGGCCAGGGAGTCGAGCTCGGCCAGGTCCTGGAGGACACCGGTGCCGTCGCCCAGGCCGAGGCCCTCTTCGCCGCCGAACTGCTCGGAGCCCGACCAGTCCTCTCCGGGACGCAGCGACTGCAGGTTCGCGTCCAGTTGCCCGAGTTGGGCCATCAGCTCGGGCGACCCGAACGCCTGCGCCGACAGCTGCATCAGTTCCTGGCGCTGCTGCGGCGTCATCGAGTTCAGCATCCGCTGCGCCGCCGCTGCCCGGTTGGCGAGGGCATCGATCAGCTCGTCCACGTTCTGCGGATTCTCGGGGAAGAAGTCGCCGTGGGCGTCCATGAACTCGGAGAAGTCAGCGTCGGTGTCCTCGCCGCGGCGGTGCGCCTCCAGCAGCTCGTTGAGGTCCTTCAACATCTCGGCGATCGCCTGGCGGTCTTCGTCGGTGGCGTTCTCCAGCGCCTCCTTCATGCCCGCGAAACGCTGGTCGAGCAGCTCGCGTCCCAGCAGGTCCTTGATCTTCTCGTAGGCCTCGCGAGCCGGCTTCGAGCGCCAGTCGTAGTCGGCGAGCTCCGTGACCGCTGCCGCTGTCGACTCGGGCAGGTTCGCCAGCTGCAGCTCGCGGAAGTCGCGATCCAGGTCATCGAGCGTGATGTCGCGCGCCAGTTCCTTGCGTTCCTCCAGGACCGCGACCTCCAGCAGCTCCTTCACCTCGGCCAGCGTGCCGTCGAGCTTGTTGCGGTCGAGCAACTCCCGGCGTCGCGCCTGCACCCGTCCGGCCAGGTCATCCAGGCCTTGCTGATTCCGCCCGCCGCGGCGCAGGAACTCCCGCAGGGCACGCTCAGCGGAGTAGCCGGCCATCACGTCCTCGCTGATCGCCTCCAGCGCCTCAGCGAGGTCGACAGGGGGCGCCAACGGGTCGGGACCGTCGA
>JBBRIY010000161.1:0-6507 GCA_038220215.1 Propionibacteriales bacterium | reverse complement strand
GCCGGTGGCACGTCGATGGCCGCGAGCCGTCCGCCCGTGCCCGGCAGCACGGCCGCGATCTGCACCGTCCGGCCGTCCTCGAGGGTCAGTACCAGGGAGCCCGTCGGCGCACCGACAGACCCGGGTGAGCGGAAGATCCGCCACTGCACGCCAAGGTTCGACCACTCCCTGCGCAGGACGGCCAGCAGCGTGGGATGGCGCACGCCCCGTTCCCTGTCGAGGCGACGGGCCTGCGTCCGGGCGATGTAGGCGCCGGTGATCCCGATGGCGTAGAAGATGAATTGGGTCGACATCGCCCAGCGGAAGGCGTTCAGCGAGTAGCCCCCCAGCAGGTCGATCACGACCCCGACCACCCACACGTTGACCAGGACGGCCGTGAACCCGCCAACAATGACGATTCCGCTGGCCGTCCCGATGCGGCTCATCGGGTTCACTGCCCGGGCCACGTCGAAGCCGATCGACGATCCCGGGCCCGACGCAGCCAGACCCACCATGAGGATCACCAGCAGCCACACCGGAGCCGGTCCGGGCCAGAGCAGGATCGCCAGCCACGGCAGCGCGCTCAGCAACGACAGCATCAGCGCGAGGTTGGTGCGTTGCAGCGGTGCACGCCGGCTGAGCAGGCCGATCAGGGGTGCGAAGGGGATGCCTGCCAGCACGAAGACCGTGAACAGCCCGGACGCCACCGGTTGCGGATAGCCCAGGCCGAAGATCAGGAAGGGGTAACCCCACATGAGCGTGAACAGCATCGGCCAGAACGCGCAGATCCAATGGATCCAGAACGCCAGCCGTGACGCGGGCTCCCGCAGGACATCTGTCACCTGGCGGCGCACCCCCACCCGGTCACCGGCCGTGCCTGCGACGGCTCCGTGAGGGACGTTGCGCAACAACCCGAACACGAGGACAGCCATCAGCGCCGAGAGTGAAGCCGCAGCGACGAAGGCTGTCGTCCAACCGGTAAGGGCGAGCAGCGCGGCCAGGGGGATCGAGCTCAGCAGCTGGCCCGACTGGCCAAGGATGCCGGTGAGCTGGTTCAGCACCGGAATCCTGCCCGGGCTGAACCAGGCCGGCAGCACCCGGAGCACAGCGGTGAAGGTCATCGCGTCACCCGCGCCGACGAGGATGCGCGCGATCATCGCCGAGATCAGGTTCGTGCTGAACGCCAGATCCAGCTGCCCCAGGCACATCAGCGTCGCGCCGCACCCGATCACCAGTCGAGACCCGAACTTGTCGACGAGCACCCCGGCCGGCACCTGCATGCCCGCATAGGTCAGCAGCTGTACGACGACGAAGAGGCTCACCACGGACGCCCCGGCAGCGAAACGTTCGGTTGCCAGCCCGCTGGCCACACCGAAACTGGTGCGCTGCATCACGGCGACGGCATACGCCACCATGCCCAAGGTCCACATGAACCAGGCGTGGGGGGAGTCGATGGGCGTTCGCGCCGTCGGCCCTTCCGCTCCAGCCACCAGCTCCAGCTCCCTCCGGACGCGCACCTCCTGCTTCAACGGAACGTTAGCGGGCCGACCGTCAGCGGCGCGGTGGCGCTCAGGCCGCGGCTGCCGGCACTCCGACCATCGCTGCGCTGCGGTCCCACAGCTGGTCGACGAGGGTGTCGTCATTCACCTGCGGGTTGACCCGCTTCGCAAGGGTGCGCTGGTCGTAGTAGCGCCCGGACGCCCAGTCGACCCCCGGGCGTCCCTCGATCGCCCAGGTGAGGTTGGCGCCACCCTTCTCGGCGCTGATCAGCGCCAGGCGGCGCAAGGGCGTGTGGTAGAGGAACCGCATCAGGTTCGTGGTGTCGGCGGCGAAGTTTGTCGCGACGTTGCCCGGGTGGAACGCCATCGTGCTGATGCCCCGGTCATGGAAGCGGGCGTGCAGGCCGCAGGTGAACAGGATGTTGGCGAGCTTGGCGTCGCCATAGGCCTTCGCCGGGGTGTAGCCACGCTCATTGCCCAGGTCAGTCAGGTCCAGGTTCCCGAACAGGCGCGAGGCGATGCTGGACGTGTTCACCACGGCGCCCCCGGCCTGCTGGAGCTCGTCGAGCAACAGGTGGGTGAGCAGGAACGGCGCGAGGTGGTTCACCTGCAGGGTGTACTCGTAGCCGTCGGCTGTCATCGTCCGATCACCGAAGATGCCCCCGGCGTTGTTCGCGAGAACGTCCAGCCGACCACCCAGGCTTTCCTTGATCTTGCCCGCCAGCGTTCGGACCTCGTCCAGGCTGGAGAAGTCGGCGACGAACGGCTCCGCGCCGGTCTCCCTGGCAACGGCTGCGGTTTTCTGCGCAGAGCGGCCGACGATCAACACCCGGTGGCCCTTTGCGGCCAGCGTGCGCGCGGAGGCCGCACCGATGCCGTCGGATGCCCCGGTGATGAGGATGGTCTGTTGCGCCACGGTTGCTGCTCCGGTTCTGTGGGTGAGCGACCCATTCTTCCATTGCGGGGAACAGGCCCACGACCCTGCGGGGAGCACGGGGAGCGTCGCGGCGGCGCTGACCACGCGATCCCGTGCATGGCCTGGGGGCAATCGCGCCATCGGGGCTCGTGCCGGAATTGCTGGGTCGGCTATGGTCCGATCATGACGTTGTGCGATGCCGTCCGCGATTCAGCGCGTCCCGGGTCCCATCGATGAGCGATGATCGCCCCGTCGTCCGGGCACGTGCCGGCGCAGTCCGCGGGGTCTGGCGCGGCGACTCCGCAGCCTTTCTTGGCATCCCTTTCGCTGCGGCGCCGGTGGGGGAGTTGCGGTTCGCCGCGCCGGTTCCCGCCCCGCCATGGACGGGCACCCTCGATGCGGCCACGCCCGGACCAACGCCGCAGCGACGCCCGTTCGCCGAGGTCACCACGATCCCTGAGCCGTCGGTTTCCGGCGACGCCACCTTGAACCTCAACATCTTCACGCCGGCACCCGGACGGGGCTCCGGCCTGCCGGTGCTGGTGTGGATCCACGGTGGCGGCTTCTTCGCCGGGTCCCCGTCGAGCCCGTGGTACGACGGCGCCTCCTACAACCGCGACGGCGTGATCACCGTCTCGCTGTCCTACCGGCTCGGGTTCGACGGCTTCGGCTGGATCGACGACGCGCCCACCAACCGCGGCCTGCGCGATCTGATCGCCGGACTCCAGTGGGTCCGAGACAATATCGAAGCTTTCGGCGGCGACCCGTCCCGGGTGACTATCGCGGGCCAGTCCGCCGGCGGATCGGCGGTACTGGCTCTCCTCGCATCGCCACTGGCCGAAGGACTCTTCAACCAGGTGATCGCGCACTCGGCCGCCGACCTGTCACTGAGCATCACCCGGGCACGGGTCATCGGGCGGGCCTTCGCTGAACGGGCCGGGGTCGAGCCGACGAGGGCCGGGTGGTCCGGGCACGACGAGGACGCAGTCCTCGATGCACAGTCGGCCCTCATGGCGCAGGCCGAAGGTCCTGCGCCCAACGCTGCGGGTTTCCTGAAGAGCGCGCTGGCAGTGGGCGGCGTCGCGCTGCCCTTCGTCCCGCTGGTCGGTGACGACGTGCTGCGGGCGGGCGTCGCGCAGGCCCTCCGGAACGGTGCCGGCTCGCGCGCTGCCGTGCTCGCCGGGACCGTCGCTCACGAGTTCACCCCGCAGCCCCAGGCCACCCGGCTGGCGTGGTCAGACTCGGATCCGGTACTGGCGCTGTCCGACGCAGGCGTGCCGCGTGATGCCGCCTGGGACTACGTCGAGGCCCAGCCCGAGCTCACCTGGACGGCTGACCTGTGCGGCCAGGTGGTGACCGACCTGACCTTCCGGATACCGTTGCTCGGCTGGGCCGACAGCCGCCCGCGTCACACCTGGCTGTACGACTTCCGCTGGCCGGCGCCCGGCCTCGGACTGAGCACTCACTGCCTCGAACTGCCGTTCACCTGGGACCTGCTGGGGGAGGCCGCAGCGGTCGTCGGACCCCACCCGCCGCAGGAACTCGCCGATGCCATGCACGAGGCGTGGGTCCGGTTCATCATCGGCGGGGATCCCGGCTGGCCTTCCTGGAACGGCCACAACGCACGCGTGTTCGGGGCAGGCCAGGCCGACACCTATCAGGCCTCCCGGACGTTGGCGACCGCGCTGGCCTCGACCCGTCCCTGACCCCTCAGGTTTCATGCGCCAACTCGCGCTGGTGATCACACGTGCTCCCGCCACCGGGGCGTGTGCCCGGATCAGGGAATCGTAAAGATCGGTCAGGACCGAATCAGGTGCGCCCTCAGGGCGCCGCGCGGGACGCAGGATCGTTGCGTGTTCGAAGATCTTCTGGCCGCGCTGATCGGCCTCGCCCTCCTGGTCTACCTCTCCTACGCCCTTGCCCGGCCGGAACGGTTCTGATCCCCATGAACCCCATCGCAGCGGCAGTCCTGTCCGTGCTCTCTGTCGTCGTGATCCTTGCGGCCATCCACGTGCCTCTCGGCAGCTGGATTCACCGCACCTTCACGTCAACGCGCCACACCCGCGCCGAGCGGGCGGTCTATCGGCTGGTCGGCGTCAACCCCGACGTGGAACAGCGCTGGACGGTGTACGCCGCGTCGGTCATCGCATTCTCGGTGGTCTCGGTCGCCTTCCTGTGGGCGCTGATTCTGGCGCAGGGGCTCCTGCCCTGGTCGCAGGGGCGCTCGATGAACATCGACACCGCCTTCAACGCCGCCGTCTCGTTCGTCACCAACACCAACTGGCAGTCCTACGCCGGCGAGGCCGGCACCGGCTACCTGGTGCAGGCCGTCGGCCTTACGGTGCAGAACTTCTGTTCGGCAGCGGTCGGGCTCTCTGTGGCCATCGCCGTTGTCCGCGGTTTCGCCCGGGAGAGTTCCGACCGGCTCGGCAACTTCTGGGTCGACCTGGTGCGCGGAACGCTGAGGATCCTCCTTCCCCTCGCGGCGCTGGCTGCCGTTGTGCTGGTGGTGGGTGGCGTCATCCAGAACCTCACCGACCCGACCACCATCACCACCATCGCCGGCGGGCAGCAAGTTCTGCAGGGCGGACCGATCGCCTCCCAGGAGGCGATCAAGGAACTCGGCACCAACGGCGGCGGATTCCTCAACGCCAACTCCGCGCACCCGTTCGAGAATCCGTCCGGGTTCACCAACCTCTTCGAGATCGTGCTGCTGCTGGCCATCGGCTCAGCCCTGCCGTACACCTACGGGCTGATGGTCAAGGACCGGCGGCAGGGTTTCGTGATCGCCGGGGCGATGGCCGTCCTCGCCTTCGGCGCCATGGCGCTGCTGACCTGGAGCGAGGTAGCCGGCGGCAGCATGGAAGGCAAGGAGCAACGCTTCGGCACAGCCTGGTCGGCGATCTTCGCCTCGGCCACCACCGGCACGTCCACCGGTGCGGTGAACTCGCTGCACGAGTCGCTGCAGCCGCTGTCGGGCGGTATCGCCCTGCTCAACATGATGCTCGGGGAACTGTCGCCGGGCGGCGTCGGCACGGGCCTGTACTCCATGCTGGTGATGGTCGTGCTGACGGTGTTCATCGCGGGGCTGATGGTCGGACGGACGCCGGAACTGCTCGGCAAGACGATCGGTCGTCGTGAGATCAGTCTTGCGGCCCTGTCGATGCTGATCACGCCGACCCTCGTCCTGCTCGGCACCGGGATCGCCCTGGTGACGCCGGTGTCGGTGGCTGCGCTCTCGGCATCCGGCCCACATGGCCTGTCCGAGATGCTCTACGCGTTCACCTCGGCTGCCAACAACAACGGGTCGGCGTTCGCAGGCCTCTCCGCGGACCAGCCCTTCCTGAACCTCGCGCTCGCCGCATGCATGTTCTTCGGCCGGTTCGTCCCCATCGTCGCGGTGCTGGCTTTGGCCGGCGGCGTCGCGCAACAGGGACGGCGACCCGTGACGGCTGGCACCATGCCCACCCACACGGTGAGCTTCGCAGGCTTTCTCATCATCATCATCGTGATCATCTCCGGCCTCACCTACTTCCCGTCCCTTGCCCTTGGTTCGATTGCGGAGGCACTCTCGTGAGCACCCATCCCCGTACGGCACACCAGAACCTGGCCGTCACCGCCTGGCAGTCACTGCCGCAGGCGCTGGTCAAGCTCGACCCGCGCCACGTGGTGAGGAATCCGGTCATGTTCGTTGTCTGGGTCGGCTCCGTCCTCACGACGCTGCTGGCCGCGATGCGTCCCTCGGTGTTCGTGATCCTGATCACCGTCTGGCTGTGGGCGACCATCGTCTTCGCCAACCTTGCCGAGGCCATCGCCGAGGGGCGCGGCAAGGCCCAGGCTGAGACCCTGCGCAAGACGCGGACGCAGACCATCGCCCGACGCCTCACCGCGGCCGGCACAGAAGAGTCCGTGCCGGGCACGGAACTCCGGATCGGCGACCGCGTGGTGGTCGAAGCCGGCCAGGTGATTCCCGGCGATGGTGACGTCGTCGACGGTGTCGCGACGGTCGACGAGTCGGCGATCACCGGCGAATCGGCTCCGGTGATCCGTGAGGCCGGCGGCGACCGGTGCGCTGTCACCGGCGGTACGACTGTCCTGAGCGACCGGATCGTC
>JBBRIY010000160.1:0-6545 GCA_038220215.1 Propionibacteriales bacterium | reverse complement strand
GCCCTACGACAAGCTCGTCCAGCAATGCGTCGATGCGGGGCTGATCGGGTGCGGGGAGAAGATCGACGCCGGCACCGCCCGCCAGCTGCTGTGCGACGCCGACATCCTGCCCGCCGTGTTGGGCGGGGCATCCGAAATCCTCGACGTGGGCCGCACCCAACGCCTGGTCACCCCCGCCATCCGGGCAGCGTTGGAGCTACGCGACGGCGGCTGCGTGTTCGTCGGCTGCCCGGTGCCACCCCGGGACTGCGAAGCCCACCACCGCCGACCCTGGTGGGACGGCGGCACCACCAGCCTCGACAACCTCGCCCTGGTCTGCACCCACCACCACAGCATCGTCGAACCCAGCAAAGACCCCACCGCCGACCGCTGGCGCATCGAACTCAACCCCGACGGCATCCCCTGCCTCATCCCACCCAAACGCGTCGACCCCCAACAGAAACCACGCCTCCACGCCCGCTTCCACACCCGAGGCCACACGCGAAGCCAAACCGACCAGGCTCCCTGAGCCTGACGAGGCGCTCACGGACGCGCTGAGCGTGAAGACAGGGACGACTACCGGACCGGCTGACCGGTGGGCAGGCCGGCGCCCACCCAGGCATTCATCCCACCGGCGACGCTCTTCACGTTCTGGTAGCCCTGGGCCTTGAGCAGCAGCAGCGCGTACAGCGACCGGACGCCGGCCGCGCACATCGTGACCACCGGGGCGGTCCGGTCCTCGGGCAACCCCTCCGTGCTACCGAGCGAGAGCTCCGGAAGTGGCAGTTTGATGGCTTCGGGGATCGCGACACGGGCAACTTCCTCGGGGTTGCGCACGTCGATGATCGTCACGCCGGCGTCCAGCAGTCGCTTGGCCTCCTGGACGTCGATCACGTCGGGGCCCTGCTCGGCGAGCGCGAACGCATTCTCCAGGTGTGCGGCGAACGGGTTGGCCGGAGGCGGGGTGGCGTCCTCCGGCGGGAACAGGTCGGGCAGGTGGCGGCGGAAGGACGACAGGTACTTCCACGCGTTGTCGGGGAAGATGACGACAGCAACCACGCCCGGCTCGTCCGGGATGGCTCGCAGGGCTCCGGCCAGGGCGAGCCCGCAGCTGGGCCCGGCGATGATGCTCTCCTCCTGGTGCAGCCGCCGGCACAGCCCGTAGGCCTCGTCGTCGCCGATCTCGATGACGTCGTCGTACTCGTCGGGCATGAAGAAGTCGGTCACGGCAAGGGCCCGGCGGCTCCGTACGCCCGGGATGTCATGGCCGTCGGTGGGGTGCACGCCGATCACCTGCACGTCCGGATTTCGCAATTTGAGGAACCGGCCCGCCCCGGTGATCGTGCCGCAGGTGCCCAGCGAGGCCACGAAGTGGGTGACGGCACCGCCGGTCTGTCGCCAGACCTCCGGGCCGGTGGTGAGGAAATGCGCCTGTGGGTTGGCCGGATTCGCGTACTGGTTGAGCGCCGTCCACCCCGGGCGCTCACCGAGCTCTGCTGCCTTCGACATCGCTCCCTCGGGTTGGCCCGGCATCGGGCAGAGGTCGTCGTCGAGCTCGACAACGTCGGTTCCGAGGAGGCGGAGCGCCGTCCGCTTCTCCAGCGGGATCTGCTTCGAGAGAGTCGCGGAGAAGCCGTACCGGCGTGCGTTGGAGACCATCGCAAGACCGATGCCGGTGTTGCCGGAGGTCGGCTCGACCAGGTTCTCCAGCTGCTCGCCGCGGTCCTCCGCGTCGCGGACCAGGTTGGCTGCCACCCGGTCCTTCACCGCGCCGAAGGGGTTGTACCACTCCAGCTTTGCGTACACCCGGGCATGCTCGAAGCCGCCGATGTGACGCAGTCGAACGATCGGGGTGGGGTTCGCCGCGCTGGGCAGCAGGTCGAGGATCGAGTCATAGGTGCGCAAGCCATGGTCTGACATCAGGTGCTTTCGGTCGGCGGAAGGCATGAGGCAAAGCTGTAAACCCCACCCCGGTTGAACACGACACGGGGCGTATTTCATCCCCTCACGCCCAGCCAGCGCTGTCGGCGACGGCCCCATCGCTCCCGAAAAGCGCCCCCGCTCCCGGAATTCCGGGAGCGGGGGCACCAATCGGGAGCGTGGACTTGGCGTCGGGTCAGCGGTAGGAGACGGACCCGCCCGTTGCTTCGTCCTTCACTTCGCCGGCGGCCTGCTCTGCGGAGTCCTTGACGTCCTCTGCGGAGTCCCGCGCGAGGCCCTGCACATCGCTGACGGCCTCCCCGCCTTCGGCCTGGACGGTCTGGACGGCCTCGGTTGCAGACTCCCTCAGGTTCTCCACAGCCTGCTGGGCCGGCTCGGCGAGGTTCCCGGCCATCTCCTTCGCTGCGCCGACGACCTGGTCGGTGAGGGGCTGCGCCTGGTCCTTGATCGACTGGGCGAGCTCCTCCTCCTTGCGGGAGGCGGGAATCAGCGATGCAAGGAGCAGCCCGAGCCCGAACGCCACCAGTCCTGCGGCGACCGGATTGCCCTGGGCCTGCCGACGAGCTGCCTGGGGCGCACCTGCGACGGCGTCGCCCACCGTTGCAGCGCGGTCGGTGACCGCACCAACGGCGTCGTGCGTGCCACCGATGGCGGCATCACGGACATCCTCGGCAGAACCCATCACCCGGTCCAGCAGACGGGAGCCGGAGGCCTTCACCTTCTCGACCTGCCGCTGCGCCATGTGGGCGGGATTCGCCTCGTAGGCCAGTGCGTCCACGTTGTCACTGAGGCTGGCGCGGGTGCGTTCGATCTCTTCACGAATCTGATCAGGGTTGGTGCTCATCGGTTCTCCTCTTCATTGCCTTTCAATGCATTCGGGATCTTGCTGATGGTCTCCGCCGTGGTCGGGAGACCGCGTACCCGTGCCAGTTCGCCGCGGCCAACGGAGAGCAGCACGGCGGCGATGATCGCCCAGATGATCGCGACAACGAGTCCCGACCAGGCATTGCCCATCACTAGGCCCAGCGCCCACCACAGCGAGATGGAACCGAACAGCAGGGTCAGGAAGCCGGCGACGCCGGCGCCGGCGAGCATGCCGGAACCCTTGCCAATGCGGCTGGTCGAATCCTTCAGCTCAGCCTTGGCCAGCTCCACCTCCTGGCGGAGCAGGAGCGACAGGTCGCGGCTGACATCGCCCATGAGTTCGCCAATGGAGCGCTCCTCCCTGGCGGACACGGGCGGGACGCCCGCCGTCCTGACCATTGGAGAGGTCTCGGTCATCGTGCACTCCCGTCATCGAGCCCGCGCGGGTTCGCGGAACTGGCCTGCGACGGGTAGCCCTCGACCTCGGGCGCCTCGTGGGTACCGAACGAGGGAAGCTCGTCGTAGGTGACGGCGGCTGGGGTGGTGACCCCCGCCGCAGAGGGGTGGGAAGCCGACGAGCCTTCCACCATCCGGGTGGCGCTGTGCTCGGTGTCGCCGACAGCCATCAGCCCGCGGCCGAGCCGCCCTACCACGACGCCGGCGACTGCCGCGCTGGCGAGGAACACGAACGGACGCCGACGGGCGAAACGCCGCACCTCGGTCAGGAGATCGGTCGGTTCGGAGTTCGCGAGCCAGTGGGACAATTCGCCACCCCTGGCTGCCGCCTGCCTGGCGAGGGCCGTCAACGGGCCGGTGTTCTCCGACTTCGACGCCATCTCGCCCAGCTCGCCGGCAAGGGAGTGCAACAGCTCGGACAACTGCTTCTGCCCGGTGGCAGCCTGGCCGCGGAGCTGTTCGGAGGCGTTCGACCAGAGCGACTGCACCTCTGAGCGTGCCTCGTTGGTGAGGCGAGCCAGCTCGTCCTTGGCGACGGCAGCGACGTCACCGCCACGCTCCAGCGCAACGTCCTTCAGTTCGCCTGCCTTCTCGGCTGCCGAACCGGCAACATCGCCCGCCTTCTCGGCAGCGTGTCCGGCCGCTTCCTTCGCGTCTGCGCCCGGACCTGTGCCCGACGCGGCGGTCGCGGTGCCAGTGCTGACCCAGGTGGGTGCACCGCCGACATTCGCCGGCGAGGCGGCCAGGTCGTCGGCCGGGTCATACGCGCTGCCGGTCAACTGGTCGTCGCTCTCGCTGCCCAGGGGTGAGCCCTCGGGAGTCTGGTCGCTCGTGAGCGGTGTCGGCTGAGAGTCGTCCAGCCCGCGCTGGCCCTCACCCATAGCGGGGTACTGCGCGGTGCCCCTCCCACTGGTGGTGGGGTCGGGGGAGAGGACTTCGGACTCCGTGCTGAAGTCCTCGTCGGCTTCACTGTCCCTGAGGATCTCGAGTCCCCGGTCATATGGATCGTTGGTCATCTGTGCTCCTGTCGTGCGTTCAGGGGGTTGTGTGACACCCGGTCGACGACGTCGACCCGCCCCTGGCTGCTTGCTCAACCAACCGGGCGAAGAGTGTCCGTTCTACGGGTCTGGATACCCCCGGCACCCGTCCGATTAACGTGATTCGGCAGTTTTTCGAATACCGCCACTTCGTCGTCGAATGGCGAGGTTTATTACCCCCAAAAATGACTCCGTAACACCGGATCCGGTATCACTTCTGCCTCTTGTTGCATTCCTTGGCCCGCCGGGTCCGCCGGCGAAGAAGCCGGTGGAATCGATCACCATGGGGGACCCGACCGAACCCCAGGGGGTGGGCGGGGGGAGCGTTGCGCCAACACCTCAGGCCCGCGAGAAATGCGGCTTGTTCCTTGAAGGGCCCCACTTCCGGGCGGCTGGTCACCCTTACCAAGTCCAGCACCAAGCGCGGCGCAATGCTGGACGCGGCCCCGGCATGCGGGAACGCTGGGTGAGGAGGCGGAAGCATCCGGGGCTCACGCACCTCTGGCTGGGACCACCTCGAAGCGCGGACCACGCCGTTGGGGAGGAACTGTGATGGCTCGACCTTTCGTTTCCGCGACCGATTCCGCTGCCAGCCGCCTTCGCGCAGAGCTGGGTGGACTGGTGTTCCTGCCCGGTGACGCCGGCTACGACCGGGGCCGGGTGCCGTGGAACCTCGCGGTCGAGCAGCACCCGGCGGCCGTCGCCGTACCGTCCAGCGTGGAGGACGTGGTCCGTGCGGTCCGGTCGGCTGCTGCCGTCGGACTGAAGGTCGTGCCGCAGGGCACCGGCCACAGTGCCGCGCCCCTCGCCGGGCGCCTGGACGCGACCGTCCTGCTGCGGCTGGGAGGGTTCAGCGGCGCCTGGATCGAAGCTGGACGCCGCATCGCCCGCGTCATCGGAGGCACGGCGTGGCAGGAGGTCGCAGAAGCGGCGTCCCGCCACGGGCTCGCTGCGATGCACGGCAGTGGACCCGACGTCGGCGTGATCGGGTACACCCTCGGCGGCGGCCTCTCGTGGTACGCACGCAGCTTCGGATTGGCCTGCAATCACGTGGTGGCTGCAGAGATCGTGCTCGCGGACGGCACGCTGCACCGCGTCCACGCCGGCAACGAGCCGGAGCTGTTCTGGGCGCTGCGCGGCGGTGGCGGCAGCTTCGGTGTGGTCACGGCACTCGAGTTCGAGTTGCTGCCACTGGAGGAGGTCAATGCCGGCGTCCTGCTCTGGGACGACCCGGGGATGACCGACCGGGTCTGCCGGGCGTGGGCTGAATGGACCCACGGCCTTCCGGAGGTTGCCACCACCTCGTTGCGACTCCTCGGTCGCTTCCGGGCGACGGACGCCCGGCATGTCTTCCCGGGACGCCAGGTGGTGGTCATCGACGGCGCCATCCTCGGCGATCGTGCCCGGGCCGAGGAAATGCTGGCCCCCCTGCGCGCACTCAAACCATCGGTGGACACCTTCTCGCCCACGCCAGCCGGCGGCCTCACCCGGCTGCACTTCGACCCTGAATTGCCCACCCCCACGGTGTCCAGGCACCTGCTCCTCGATGACTTCGACGGTGCCGCCGCCGACGCCTTCATCGCCAGCGCGGGCGCCGAGTCGGACACCTCGCTGCTCAGCGCCGAGATCCGGCACCTGGGGGGCGCGTTGGGGCGTCCTGCCGAGGGCGGCGGCGCATTGAGCCAGGTGCCGGGCGCCTACTCCGTCACCTTCCTCAGCAGCGGCGCCACCGCGGAGCTGCAAGCCCAGGGTGCATCGGACACTGCGCGGGCAACGGAGGCGCTTGGACCGTGGTCGAGCGGCCATCGCTTCCTCAACTTCAGCGACGACGCTGTCGACCCCGCGTCGGCGTTCGATGCTGCGACGTTGGGACGCCTGCGCAGCGTCCGCGACCGAGTGGACCCTTCCCGACTCTTCGTGGCCAACCACGACCTGGGTGAGGTCGACCCCGGAAAGCCTTGAGCCCACGTCTAGCCTCAGGGTGGACGTGACGGCGGGAGGAGGAAGCATGCGGGTGCTCGTGACCGGATCGGCTGACGGGCTGGGCCACGCCGCAGCGGACTCCCTGCTCCGTGGCGGGCATGACGTGGTCGTGCACGTCCGCCACCGCGAACGCGTGGACGCCGTTCGAGCGCTGCTCGACCGGGGTGCCCACGTGGTGGTGGGGGATCTTGCCGACCTTGGCCAGACCCGGGACGTGGCCGCGCAGGTCAACCAACGGGGACGCATGGACGCGGTCATCCACAACGCCGGTGTCTACACCGGCCC
>JBBRIY010000159.1:0-6564 GCA_038220215.1 Propionibacteriales bacterium | reverse complement strand
GCCGCAGCGGCGGCAGCAAGTCCACGTCGGCCCGGTGCATGACCCCCATCCTGCTCCTCAGGACCGGGCGCGGCGAAATCTGTGCCCTCACTGTGCCAGGAAGGCAGCCCCCAACCACGCTTCCGGCACGCCCAGTCCCTCGACAAGGGGCAATGCGTGCGGACGCAGCTCCGCGCACAGCGCGTTGAGCTGGGCTCCGATCGCCTTCGCCCGTGCGGGAGAGATGCGGCTGTGCTCCATGAACCAGGCCCGGTCGTCGTTGATGCTGGACAGCGCGTACAGGCTGCACAGCTGCTCCAGCGTCGCTTTCGCCTCCGGGTCGGTGCAGGCCTCGATGCCGGCGATGAAGGCCTCGAGGGTCACCCGCTCCAGATGTGCCCGAGCAACGAACAGCATGTGCTCGCTCAACCGGTTGACGGCCTCGAAGTCGCGTCCGGACGCCCGCCGCATGCGGCGTGCCAACGACTCCAGCGCATGGCGTTCGCGCTCCTCGAAGGCCCACGCGTGCCAGGCACGGTCGACGAGCGCGAGGTTCTCCGACTGTCGCCGCGCTGTGGCGACGAGGCGGTCGATCAGGACGTTGGCAGCGGTGCGCTCCAGCACGGCCTGACCCACCACTCGGGCAGTGGCCTGCACCATGCCGACCCGGTCAAGGTCGCCCCACACCTGCTTGTACTCGGTCAATAGGGCCTTGGCCACGAGTTGCAGCAGGACGGTGTTGTCGCCCTCGAAGGTGGCGAAGATGTCCGCATCGGCGCGCAGCCCGACCAGACCGTTCTCCGACAGGTAGCCGGCGCCGCCGCATGCTTCGCGACTGGACTGGATGGCGTCGTTGGCGAAGCGGGTGGTGATCGCCTTCAGCCCGGCAGCCCGGGTCTCCAGCTCGCGCTGGTCACGTTCGGTGTACTCACTGCCGCCCTGGATGCGGACGAGGGCCGCGGTGAGCTCATTCTGGGCGAAGCCGAGCGCATACGAGCGCGCGATCGCCGGCAGCAGGCGACGCTGGTGGGTCAGGTAGTCGAGCAGCACGATCCCGTCCGGACGGTCGGGCGCGGTGAACTGGCGCCGCTGCAGCCCGTAGCGGGTCGCGATCGCCAGGGCACGGCGCGCGGCGATCCCGCCGCCGGCCGCGATGCAGACACGTCCGCGCACCAGCGTCCCGAGCATGGTGAAGAACCGCCGGTTCGGATTGGTGATCTCCGCCTGATAGGCGCCGGAGGCGTCGACGCCGCCGTAGCGGTCCAGCAGCATCCGCCGCGGCACCCGCACCCGCTCGAACCGGAGCGTTCCGTTGTCGACGCCGAGCAGGCCGCCCTTCAGTCCCTGGTCGCCGATGGTCACGCCGGGCATGGCGTTTCCGTCGGAGTCGCGGATCGGCACGAGGGCCACATGGACGCCGTGGTTGCGCCCGCGCACGAGCAGCTGGCCGAAGACGACAGCCATCGACCCGTCCCTTGCGGCGTTGCCGATGTAGGCCTTGGTTGCCTCCGGAGTCTCGGAGTTCACCTCGAACTCGTCGGTCTCCGGGACGAAGGTGATGGTGGTCTCGATGCCGGCGACGTCGGAGCCGTGGCCGAGCTCCGTCATGGCGAAGCAGCCGAGCATCCGGAGGCTGGTGATGTCGGGCATGAACGTGTCGTGGTGCCAGCTGGTGCCCAGGTTGCTCACGGCCCCGCCGAACAAGCCGAACTGCACGCCCGACTTGATCAGCGTCGACAGGTCGCCCAGCGACAGCATCTCGAACGCGAGCACGGCGGCAGCCGGGTCCGGAGCCTCGCCGGCCTTCGTGATCAGGCCGGCTGAACCGAAGCCCGACGCGTCGAGCTCCCTGAGCCGGTTGATCACCCACTCCCGCGCCTGCTCGACGGTCTGCCCGGGATCGCGGTGCAGGTGCTCTGCGGGGAAGGTGGCGCGGGCCTCGGCGCGCTCGTCAGCCAGCTGCCCGTCGAGCGCGTGCCGCAGGTTGGCTCCGAGCTCCGTCAGCTGCTCACCGGGGACGCCGGAAGCTACCAGCACCGAAGGGTCAATGGTCAGGGTCATGACTGCTCCTGGAATTGTGGGACGGCTGCGAGTTGTGGGACGGCTGCCAGCCCTGTGGCCAGCGCCGGTGTGAAGAAGGCATCGAGACGGGCAAGGACGACCGCCCTGGGCTCGCGGTGTTCGGCGGCCATCCACTGGTCGGCTGCTGCCCGGATGAAGCCGACAAGGCCGTGACCCCACGTCGGGGCACAGCTCGGGTCCTGGCCGCGGCGGCGCAGGTGCGCTGCGATCGCGTGGGTGAGGTGGTCTCCGATCAGATCGGGCAGCCCGCCGTAGGGGTCGATCGAGGCGCCCGCGTCAACGGTCGGCGCGGCCAGCACGAACCGGTAGATCTCCGGGTCGCGCTCGACGAGGCTGAGGTAGGCGTCGGCGAGGTCGCGGGCCAGCACGGAGAGGTCCTCCGGATCGGTGAGCACGAGCGCCGTCTGGAGCCCGTGGTGGATGAAGTCGTGGACGCTGGCGACGACGGCGGCGTAGAGGCCTGCCCGGTCACCGAAGTGCCGGTAGATCACCGTCTTCGACGTGGCGGCCTGTGCCGCGATCTCGTCCATGCCGACGCCGGCCCCGTGGCGCCGGATAGCGCGCAGTGTGTCCTCCACCAGTTCCCTGCGCCGGGTTTCCCGGTGCTCGGCCCAGCGGGTGTCGCGTCCGTCCGTGGTGACCATGATCCAAGGGTACCTAGTACCGGACGTATCTGCTACCGTCGGTATCGGCTATTTTCAGGAGGTCTTCATGGCAGTGCCTCATACCCCCGTAATCGTCGGGGGCAACCGAACGCCGTTCGCCAAAGCCGGCGGAGCCTACGCGTCCGCTTCGAACAGCGACCTGCTCACAGCGGCCATCGACGGCCTCGTCGCCCGCTTCGGTCTGGCCGGACGGCGGCTGGACGAGGTCGCGGCCGGAGCCGTGCTCAAGCACAGCCGTGACTTCAACCTCACCCGCGAGGCGGTGCTCGGCTCGGCACTGGCGCCGACCACTCCGGCCGTCGACCTGCAGCAGGCGTGCGGCACGGGCCTTGAGGCGGTCATCTACATCGCGAACAAGATCGCCCTTGGCCAGGCGGAGGTGGGAATCGGCGGCGGCGTGGACTCTGCGTCCGATGCCCCGATCACGGTCAGCGAGGGCCTCCGACGCGCCATCCTGAAGGCCAACCGGGCCCGCACGCTGCCGCAGCGGTTGCAGGCGTTCGCCCAGGTGCGGCCCGGCCATCTGGCCCCGGTGGCACCCCAGGTGGTGGAGCCACGCACCGGGCTGTCGATGGGTGAGCACCAGGCGGCGACGACGGCCGCGTGGGGCATCACCCGCGAGGCCCAGGACAAGCTGGCCGTCGCCTCGCACCACAACCTTGCTGCCGCGTGGGCTTCCGGCTTCTTCGACGACCTCGTCACCGGGTACCTCGGCGTGGCGCAGGACACGATCCTTCGCCCCGACACGTCGCTGGAGAAGCTCGCCGCGCTGCGGCCGGTTTTCGGCGACACGATGACAGCCGGCAACTCCACCGCCCTCACCGACGGGGCGGCCGTCGTGCTGCTGGCCGACCAGGGCTGGGCGGAGGCCAACGGCTTGCCGGCCCTCGCCAGGGTGGTGGACGCCCAGGTGGCTGCCGTCGACCACACGACCGGCGACGACCTGCTGCTCGCCCCCGCCCACGCCGTCGCGCGGCTGCTGGCCCGCCAGGGCATGGGTCTGGCCGACTTCGACCTGTACGAGCTGCACGAGGCGTTCGCTTCAACCGTGCTGGCGACGCTGGCCGCCTGGGAGTCGCCGGAGTTCTGTCGCGACCAGCTCGGTCTGGATACCCCCTTGGGCTTCGTCGACATGGACCGGCTGAACGTGACCGGATCATCGCTGGCCGCCGGGCACCCGTTCGCCGCCACCGGCGGACGCATCGTTGCCACGCTCGCCAAGCTGCTGCACGAACGCGGCACCGGCGCGCGCGGGCTGGTCTCGATCTGCGCCGCGGGCGGGCAGGGCGTGGTCGCGATCCTCGAGGCCGTGTGATGGCCGGCCTCCTCGAACGCGCGTTCACCTCCGCACCCGGCAAGGCCGTCGCTGGTCGCCTCGGGCTGGCCGAGCCGCCTCGGCTGCGGCGCGGGCGCGAGCTGCCCGATGGCCCGGTGGTGCTGGCCACACTCGCCGGCTCCGACCTGGCCGCACGCAGCCTCGCACTGCTGGGGATCGGCACCGACTCCGCCGTCCTCGACGCGACGACCGACGACGGCGCCCCCACCTACCCCGGCCGGATCGGGGCGCTCGTCGTGGACGCCCGCGGCCTGGTGACGATCGGCGGCCTCGAACAACTGCGCGCGGTGCTGCGTCCGGCCATGAAGGCGCTGGAGGCTTCCGGACGCGTGGTGCTGATCGCCGACGTCGAGGCCGACGGCGTGGAGGCGAGCGCCGTCCATCAGGCCATCGACGGCATCAATCGGACCGTTGGCAAGGAGCTCCGCGGCGGCGCGACGACCAACCTCGTGCGCGTTCCGTCCGACCTGGACCCGGTTGACCTGGCGTCCACCCTCTCCTTCCTGCTGGAGGGGCGCTCCGCCTTCGTCGACGGCCAAACCTGGACGGTGACCCGAGCCCTTCGGGCCCCCTCCCCCGCCTCCCCGCTCCCGAAAGTTGCCGTCGCTCCCGAAATTCCGGGAGCTAGCGCACGTTTCGGGAGCGTGAGCGCTGGGGCCGGCGGCGTGGGCCAGGCTGCTCCCCTCGCCGGACGGGTGGTTGTCGTCACCGGCGCAGCGCGCGGCATCGGCGCGCAGATCGCCACCGTCGCCGCGCGGGACGGGGCCATCGTGGTCTGCGTAGACGTGCCGGCGGCCGGCGAACAACTGGCGACCCTGGCCAACCAGTTGCAGGGCTCGGCGCTGCAGCTCGACATCACCAGCCCGGACGCGGGTGGGCGGATCGCCGCGCACGTCGCGTCGCGGCACTCCCGCGCGAGCATCCACGCCATGGTGCACAACGCCGGGATCACGAGGGACAAGCTGCTGGCGAACACCGACGCCACGCGGTGGGCCCAGGTGCTGGACGTCAACCTCGCCGCCCAGCTGCGGATGAACCCTGCGCTCCTCGACGGACGCCCCGGCGGCATCGCTGACGACGGCCGGATCGTCTCGATCGCCTCCACCTCGGGCATCGCCGGCAACAAGGGCCAGGCCAACTACGCGGCGTCCAAGGCCGGCGTCGTGGGTCTGGTCCGGGCCCTCGCCCCCGAGCTGGCCGCCCGCGGGATCACCGTGAACGCCGTCGCGCCGGGCTTCATCGAGACGGAGATGACAGCCAGGATCCCGTTCGTGCAGCGCGAGGTGTTCCGCCGCGCCAACAGCCTGGGACAGGGCGGACGGCCCGTCGATGTCGCGGAGACGATCGGCTACTTCCTCGACCCGGCCAGTGGCGGCGTCACCGGCCAGGTGATCCGGGTCTGCGGCCAGAACCTCGTGGGCCAGTGATGCCCGACCGCGACGTGGACCTGCTGCCGGCGATGCCTTCGCTCGGCCCCCTGTTCGCCAGGGAACTGGTTCCCCGACTCGCCGGCGGCCCCGCCCGGATACCCGCGAGGACCGCCATGGTGGTCGGGATCGAACCAGACCCCCAGCGGCTGGCCGACTACGACCGGGTCTGCGGCTTCGCGCTGCGCAACAACGTGCCGCCCACCTGGCTGCACGTGCTGACCTTCCCCCTGCACCTGCACCTGCTCGGCGGCCCGGACTCGACGATCCGGCTCGCCGGGGCTGTGCACGTCGCCAACCGCATGCGGCTCCACCGGCCAGTGGGCGGCACCGAGGTGCTGGACGCTGCCGTGCACGTCGAGAACCTGCGTCCGCACCGGCGGGGAGCCCAACTCGACGTGATCAGCGAGCTCCGGGTGGCCGATGAGCTGGTCTGGGATGGGGTCAGCACTTACCTCGCGCCGGGGGCGAAGGTCGACGGCGCCGCCGACGCGTCCGAGCGGGAACCGTTCGAGGCCGTACGGCCGATCGCCACCTGGCGCCTGCCGGCCGACCTCGGCCGCGACTACCGCCGCGCCTCCGGCGACCCCAATCCGATCCACACCAGCCGGCTCGCGGCGCGGGCGTTCGGCTTCGCGCGCCCGATCGTCCACGGCATGTGGACCCACGCCCGGCTGCTGGCTGCGCTGGAGCCGCGCCTGACCGAGACCTATGAGGTCGAGGTGAGCTTCGCGCGTCCCCTCCTGTTGCCGGCGACGGTCGGAGCGTGGTGGCACCAGGACACCGACGGCTGGTCGGGGGCCGTCACCTCACCGGACGGAGCGAAGCCCTACCTGCTGGCGACCGTCCGCCCCTGACCCGACCCCCCGCGCGTCAGCCCTGCAGGGCGCGGCCGAGGGCGTCCAGCTTGCGCTCGACAGCTGCCAGGCGCTCGGCGACGTCCGCCGGAACCGTCCCGGCGTCGGCCGGCACCACTGCGCGACGGCGGGTGAACTTGAGCCAGCCGATGGCGATGGTCACCGCGAGGGCGACAGCCACCACCACGAACCGCAGGACGCTGGCGTTGGACGACACC
>JBBRIY010000158.1:0-6579 GCA_038220215.1 Propionibacteriales bacterium | reverse complement strand
GCCCAGCGCACTTCGGCCGCTGCGAAGTCCTTGCTGAACGAGTTCACCTCGCCGCCGGTGTACTGCACCGGCTTGGTGACCTGGGCGAGCAAGGGCTCCAGCCGCGGGTAGAGGGACGTCACTGTGTCGGCTGTCATGGTTGGGCAAGCGTAATCAATACCGCTGCGGTTGCGAAGCCGGGTCCTTCCGCGCCACCCGAGCGGTGACCGCAACGCTCCGTAGTTCTCGCAAGGTCCTCCCGCCGTCGCCCCAGCGAGCAGCGGCCGATCAGTCGACGGGCGCGTGCGGCGCGGCGTTCTCCACGACGATGTCGGCACGGCTCGACGGGTCGCAGGACTGCAGGTAGAGCAGTTGGCCCTGGTAGTACCGGGAGTTGCGCGGGTCCTCCGGGTCTGGGTTCAGCTTCTGGTCACGGTCGGCCAGGCGATGGAAGGACTCCTGGAACGGCACCTCCAGCCATACCGAGAGGTCCCAGATCTTCTTCTTCTTGCTCGAACACAGCTCGTCGCGGTGGATGAACATGCCGTCGATGATCACGACCGCATGGTCGGGAGCGACCCGCCAGGGCGACTTCACCTCCGACTCCGAGAACAGGTCATAGGCGGCGGTGCGGTAGCGCCCCGAGCCACCATGACCCAGCGGCTCCAGCACCTCGTTGCTGAACCGCTCGTAGTCGTAACTGTCCTCGAAGTAGCCCTTGGCCGAGGTTCGTCCCTGCGCGTAGCGCTTGCTCTGCGGGTTCAGGTAATGGTCCATCGAGATCCGGATGACCTCGAGCCCGGATTCCTTCAGC
This sequence comes from Propionibacteriales bacterium, assembly GCA_038220215.1. Classification (GTDB taxonomy): domain Bacteria; phylum Actinomycetota; class Actinomycetes; order Propionibacteriales; family Propionibacteriaceae; genus Propionicimonas. The sequence continues at coordinate 5,786 of JBBRIY010000158.1, read as the reverse complement.
AGTTCGGCGAGCTCGTTCGCGAAGGTCGTCTTGCCGGCCCCGTCGACGCCGTCCACGCCAACGAGGGTGCGGCCCACCCGGGAGCGGATTTTGGCCCTCAGCCACTTGAGCGCGCTTGAGGCGTCCAGGCTTGTCACCACGTCATTAGTCATCTCACACCTTCGTCGGCGATCATGTCGCGGGGAAATCCAGCGTACCCCGAGTCGTTACAGGAGTTCCTGCTGGACGGCCGCGGGAGCGGCTGATTGGGGAATTCTGAGGCGTCGCGCCACCAGAAGGAGCGCGGCGACGAGGGCGAGGGTGAAGAACACCTGGATCAGGATCTCCGGTCCCGCAGCACCGGCCTCACGATCGAACATGCCTTCCAGAGCGCCGAACGGGACGGTGATTTCACCGATCAGGTTGTTCACGACATGCAGAGCTACGGCGGCTTCGAGGCCACCGGTCTTCCACACCAGGATCGAGCAGACAACGCCGACGATGAAGTAGTAGCCGTTGAGCCAGGGATCGCCCGCGCCGTGCAGCAGCATGAACACCCCGGACGTGATCACGGTCGCAACGACGAGACCGACCCTGGCGGAGCTGAACCAGGAGCCGATGCTGCGGGCCAGGATGCCGCGCACTCCGTATTCCTCGCCGGCAGCCTGGAACGGTGTGGTGAGCAGGATCGCAATGATCAGGAACCACGAGTCGGCGTTCCAGACCAGCTCGGGCGGACCGTCGAGAAGCGTCTCTACTCCGACGCTGACCAGCAGGATCGGGACGGCGACGGCCACAAACCGCCAGAACAGGCCCCAGCGGAAGCCGCCGGCGATCGAACTGAGCCAACGCGGACGCTGCCCGAACACGGCCCAGGCTGTCAGGCCGGACAGCGGGATGGCAGCAGCGAGGGCGAGGTTGTTCGCCGTGAACAGGGCCGGCGTCATTGTGATCGTGCCCGCCATGGTGTCCTGGGGATCCACCCGACCAATCGACCAGTCGTACATGATCGCGGCAAGACCGAGGACGATGTTGGCCACCAACCAGGTGGCGACGAACATCAGCAGGCTGAGCACCGGCTTCCACCAGCGGAATCGCGGGGCCCGGAAGAACTCGTGGTACTCCCGCTGCACGATCGGCAGTGCTGAAGCCTTCACCGGCTGCCAGCCACCCTGGGGCGCTCCGGGCCACATCCCGTCCGGCTGTCCCGGCGGGGGCATCGTCGCTGCCGCCCACGGGTACGCAGGCATGCCAGGACCGTTCGGTCCCGGAAGCGGTGGTGGGGCGTCCGGCAATTCTGCGGGAGTCAGCCCAGGTTCGGGAACCACAGTCCGATCTCGCGGCTGGCGGACTCCGGGGAATCGGAGGCGTGCACCAGATTCTCCCGGTTGGACAGCGAGTAGTCGCCGCGGATCGTCCCGGGGGCTGCGACCGCCGAGTTGGTGGCACCGTTCATGAGCCGCACGACGTCGATCGCTGTCGGGCCCTCGAGCACGACGGCGACCAGCGGTCCGGCGGTGATGTAGTCCCGCAGCGGCGGGTACCACGGCTGCGCGACATGGTCGCCATAGTGGCGGTCGGCCATGGCGGCATCGATGTGCCGCAGCTCGAGCGCGACGGCCACGAGCCCCTTCGCCTCGTAGCGGGCCAGGATCGTGCCGGCCAGGCCGCGTTGCACCGCGTCCGGCTTGAGCAGGACCAGGGTCCGTTGCAGATCGGTCATGGCAGGCACCCTACCCTCACCGGGGCGGGCGCCGTCATGCCGCGGGCGGAGCCGGCCGGCCACCGCCCGGAGGGGTGCTCTCGATGCGGCGGCCGAGGACGAAACAGATCACCCACAGCAGCACGAACATGCCGCCGACCCAGAACATCATGGTCGTTGCGAAGCCGAGGGCGATCGCCACCACCTGGGTGAGCCAACCCACCAGGTAGCCGCCGGGGCGGCGCAGCATCCCGGCCGCGACGATGGCCAACGCCGCCGCTCCCATGCCGAGCCCGAAGGAGAGGGGCAACGACATGGAGGAGACCTGGATCATGCCGGCGATCGCCAAACCGAAGATGATCGCCTCGAAGATCAGGATGCTCAGCATCACCCGACCCATCGGGTTGGTCGGAGCGAGGTTCACGAATCGTCCCCCTGCCGCACCAGCATCGCGCGGGCCTCCCCCGCTGCGTACACCGAGCCGGCGATCAGGACGCCCGCCCCGGGCCCTGCCTCGTCCGCGAGGCGCACGGCCTCCTCGATGGCCGCAGCCATGTCGTCAGCGGTCCGCACCCGCTCGGCACCGAAGACGTCCGCCGCCAGTTCGGCAAGGGCCGTTGCCGGGAGCGCCCGGCTCGTGGAGGCGATCGTGGTGCACACGACGGTGGTCATGGCCTCGGCGAAAATGCCCAGCACCCCGGCGACGTCCTTGTCCGCCATCATCGCGACGACTCCGATCAGCGGGTTGAAGTCGAAGGCCTCGGTGAGTCCGTCGATGGTCGCCCGTGCGCCGTGCGGGTTGTGGCAGGTGTCAAGGACGACGGTCGGCGACCGCCGGACGACCTCCAGGCGTGCCGGCACCTTCACCTCTTCGAGCCCGTCCGTGATCACCTCCGCCGACATCGGCTTTCCGCCAAGGAAGGCCTCAACCGCCGCGACGGCGAGCGCAGCATTGCGCGCCATGTGGGCACCGAACAGGGGGAGGACGATGTCGCCGAGCGGCCCCTGGGCTGTCTCCACCCGGATCACCTGGCCGCCGACGGCGGGCTGGCGATCGATCAGGCCGAACTCGGGGCCCTCGCGAAGCACCTCGGCGCCGACCTCATTGCAGCGGGCGAGCAGGACCCTCGCAGCGTCGGGATGCTGGGCGGCGAGCACGGCTTTGCTGCCTGCCTTGATGATGCCCGCCTTCTCGGCGGCGATCTCGGCGATGGTGTCGCCGAGCAGGTGCGTGTGGTCGAGGTCGATCGGGCACACGACGGCGACCTGGGCTTCGACGATGTTGGTCGCGTCCCAGCGTCCGCCGAGACCCACCTCGACAACCGCCACGTCGACCGGAGCGTCCGCGAAGGCAGAGTAGGCCAGCGCTGTCATCACCTCGAAGAAGGTCATCGCCACACCGTCGATCAACTGGGCGTCGACCAGTTCGACCAGCGGCAGCACCTGTTCGACCAGGTCGTCGAAGGCGTCGTCGCTGATGTCCTCACCGTCGATGCTGATCCGCTCGGTGACATTGACCAGGTGCGGGCTGGAATAGCGTCCGACCCGCAGCCCGAGGGAACGCAGCAGTGAGTCGATCATCAAGGCTGTGCTGCCCTTGCCGTTGGTGCCGGCGATCAGGATGACCGGGCAGGACCGTTCCGGCGAGCCAAGCAGGTCACACAGGGCCTGGACGCGTGCCTGACTCGGCGCCACGCGGTGTTCTGGCCACCGGGCCTGGAGTTCCGTGATGATCTGGGCGTGGGATGGGCTCATGGTGTGTTCAGACTAGCGAGATGCGCGCCAGAGCCACTCCTATACTGTGCGGGTGTCCGACACCTCCGCCGTCTCGCTTTCCCGGCGACCCTGGCAGGAGTGGGTCACGCTCGCAGCGCGACTGACCCTCGGCGTGACCATCCTGGTCGCGGGCCTGTTGAAGGTGACCCGCCTGGAAGCGTCCGTGCAGTCGGTGAGGCTGTACCAGATCCTCCCCTGGGACTTCGCCGGCTTCGTCGGCGCGGCGCTGCCGATCTTCGAGGTCATCCTTGGCCTGCTGCTGATCACCGGAACCTTCACCCGCGTCTCTGCGGTCGTGGGGTCGCTGCTGATGCTGGCTTTCATCATCGGTATCGCCTCGGTGTGGGCCCGCGGCATCTCGATCGACTGCGGCTGCTTCGGTGGCGGTGGCGCGATCGATGCCAGCCTGACCCAGTATCCGCTGGAGATCCTGCGGGACACCGGGCTCCTGCTCACCGGAGTCTGGACGGTCTGGCGCCCGCGGGCACCATTCGCCGTTGACAACTGGCTGTTCGCCCCGATCCACCAGACGGACTCCGAATTGGAGCCGATCACAGAAAACGACAAGGAGTCGACCCGATGAGCCAGAGCAACCGCGAGCAACTGCGTCGCAATCAGGCGGCGCAGGCCAAGCACAAGCGGCTCAACCGGATCATCGGCGTCGGTGCCCTCGTCCTCGTCGTCGTGCTCATCGGCGTCTTCGTCGCGGTGCTGTTCCAGAACCAGTCGCGCACGGTGACCACCTCTTCGGCAACACCGCCGAACGCCACCGCTTCGAAGGACGGCATCGTCGTGAACCCCGGCAAGGCCGCCGCGGGCGCACCGGTCGTTGAACTGTTCTTCGACTACCAGTGCCCGGTGTGCAAGCAGTTCGAGGGCTTCTACGGCGCGAGCCTGAAGTCGCTGGCAGACAGCGGGGCCATCGAACTGCACTACCGGAACATGACGTTCCTGGACAACAACCTGAACAACGACGCCTCGCTGCGGGCCGGTATCGGCGCTGCCTGCTCCGACTTCGCCGGCAAGTACTCCGCCTACCACGACGAGCTCTACGCCAACCAGCCCGCCAACGAGGGTGACGGGTACACCGACGAGGTCTTGCGGGACACCATTCCCGCCACCGTCGGCATCGCCGAGGCCGACCTGACCACCTTCCAGGCGTGCTACGACGAGCAGGCGACCAAGGCCTTCGTGCAGGGCAGCAACGATTCCGCGGCGAAGGCCGGCGTGAACGCCACGCCCAGCTTCCGCGTGAACGGCAAGGACCTGCCGCTGCAGACGATCGCCGGCGTGCAGCCGGACGGTCTGGGCGACCTCATCAAGCAGAACGCCTGAGCCGGGAGGATCACGCCGATGCGCGGCGATAGCCAACGTCAGCGAATGCGTGACGCCCAGCTGGCGAACCAGAGAGCCGCGCGGCTCCGGCGCATTGTGATCGTGGGCTCCGCGGTTCTGGCGTTGGTCCTGATCGCCGTGATGGTTGTCGTGCTGGTCCAGCAGAACCAGAAGCCGGTCGCGTCCACCCCGTCCGAGTTGGCCTACCCGCCGAACGCCACGGCCGCGCGGGACGGGATCGTGATCAACGACAACACCGGCAAGCCCGATGTCGGTCTCTACTTCGACTACCAGTGCAGCCATTGCGTGCAGTTCGAGCAGAGCTTCGGCGGTGCGCTCACTTTGCTCGGGGAAACCGGCGAGATCCGCCTGGTGCACCACACCCGGGTGTTCCTCGACCAGGGCAACGCGCAGGGACTCTCGCACAAGGCAGCGCTGGCGGCGGCCTGCGCGGATGTAGTGGGTGCCTACCTGCCGTTCCACTCCTCCATCTTCACCGCTGCAACCGATGGCCCCTACACCGACAAGCTCCTGCAGGAGACGATTCCTGCGCAGCTCGGGATGACCGGCACCGACCTGACAGCGTTCCGGGCCTGCAACGCCAACCAGAACCTCGCGCCGTTCGTGCAGAACGTCGATGATGCAGCGGCGAAGGCCGGACTCACGGAAACCCCGCTGCTCACCGTCAACGGGAAGACGATTCCGGCCGCCACCTTCAGCGGCAAGACCGGCGACGACCTGAAGGCGATCATCGACGCAGCAGCCAAGGGCTGACGCCACCAACCCCGACTTGTCAGAACCTCAGGTCGCCAGAGCGACCTTTGGTTCTGACAAGTCGGGGTTGGTGGGCAGGGAGCAGGGTGGCGGCGGATTCAGAACTTCACCGCGCGCTCATTAGGATGCTCACCATGACTGAACTGGCCCAGAACACCACTTTGCCCGCAGCTGCCCCGGCCGCGGGCGGCGTACCGGAGCGCCCGGTGCTGGAGGGCCT
>JBBRIY010000157.1:0-6648 GCA_038220215.1 Propionibacteriales bacterium | reverse complement strand
CACTTCCTGCGGCTGCTGGCCCGTGGCGGGTCCATGCCCGATGTCGAGCACGAACCGGTCGGCGAACCCGATGCGATCGCTCCGGTCGAGCACACTGGTCGTGCCCGGCTGGGCGCGCGGGTTCGGCCCGGGTTCTTCGTCCAGACCCACGAGCACCCCGAACTGTTGGGACGCACCCTGCTGGAGATCCTGCATCGCGGTGACCGCACCCCTGATGGACGCGGCCGCGCCGGCATGGGACGCGAGGCTGCGGCGCGCGTCCTCGACCGCTACGAGCTGGCGGAGTCCGACGAGCAGACATTCGAGACCCTGTCCGGCGGGCAGCAGGCCCGCTTCCAGATCCTGCTGCTCGAGCTGTCCGGGGCAACCCTGCTGCTGCTCGATGAACCGACCGACAACCTCGACGTGCAGTCAGCGGAGGCACTGGAGGAAGGCCTGGCAGCCTTCGACGGCACCGTGGTTGCCGTCACCCACGACCGCTGGTTCGCTCGCGGCTTCGACCGCTTCGTCATGTTCGGCGCGGACGGGTCGGTGTACGAGTCCGACGAGCCGGTCTGGCAGGAGGGACGGGTGCAGCGCGCCCGCTGATCGTGCGTGCCGACGCGGGCCTGGCCTGGGCGATTGGCCCCTGCCGTTGTCGGTGACGGGCTCTGCAGGCCACGCGGGTGGAGCTCTCTGAGGACGCTCAGCCCTTGCGAATCACCCGGACGAAGCGAACGACCAGGTCGTCGGCACCGTCGGCGACAGCCACGCGCAAACGCGGACCCGTAGGCCCGGTAGCCAGGCTCCCGGCGGGGAGCGCGAGTGTTGCGGTGCGCCACGTGCCGCTGTCGGAGCGCTCGACGTCGACGGTCGAGCCGGTGGCCGTGCTGACGGCGAAGGGGCCTGCGCCACGATCGAGGAACGTCACCTTCACCACCACCTCCGGACCTGCTGCTGCCGCGAACCGCGGGTCCACCTCGAAGATGAAGCCGGTGTCGCCGGCAGACACCTTCGTGGTCAGGCCCTCGTAGGCGATGCCGTTGTCCTTCTCGAGTACCTGGACGTGCTTGTCCGCCGCGGTCCGGTGCGCCACGGAGCCAGGCTCGTCGGTCTGCACCAGCCATCGTTCCAGGTTGCGGACGTAGGGCAGGGTCGGCCAGGCATCGGGATCCGCGAACCGCCCCCGTTCGTTGTCCACCCAGTACCGGTCCTCGGCGTCCCGCAGCGCCGCCCAGGCATCGGCCGACGTCCCAGCCCTCTGGCCGAGGGACAGCCGCACCCAGTCCCACTGCCCGGGGTACTCGGCCAGGTACGACGGCCTGGGCACGACGTAGAGCCAGTTCATCCGGAGCTGCAAGGCCTTCAGGTTCGCCTGCCGCACCGCGTAGTACGGCTCGTCGGTGTGGTAACCGCAATCGGTGAAGCACTCGTTCTCGGTCGCCAGCACGTAGCGACCCGAGTGGACCGGCAGCGACTCGTCCACGACGAGGTGGCCGTTCGGCTCGATCCGCGAACCATAGGCCGGGGCCTCGTTGAGATGGAAGTTCGAGAGCTCCGTAATGCCGGTCCGGATGCCCATCCCTGCCTCGACCGCCTGCTGCGCAAGCAGGTCATCGGCCCCCTCGAACGGGCCGAACGGGTAGTCCTCGCCGGTGAACACCAGCTTGTTGGCGTGCTCCCCGAACAGGGCGACCAGGTCGGTCCAGGCGTGGCGGTACCAGGCCAGATAGGTGGCCTCGTCCAGGTCCCCGGCCTCGACGGCAGCGGTGACCATCTCGTAGTCGTACTCCGCCCAGGTAAAGGCGCCCGGGACGTACACGAAACGCAGCCTCGGATCGGCGGCGAGCCCGGAATCGATGAAGAGCGCCCGGTAGGTCTTCAGGAGCTCACCCCAGACGCACTCATTCCAGATCGGCAGGTGGCGCTGGCCGTCGTAGTCCGGGCCGTAGGTCCGCACGCCGCAGTGCTGCCGGACCCAGGTCGGGGCCCATTCCTCGCCGCTGGCGAAAACCCGCATCCAGAAGTCGCCCGGCTGGGCCAACTGGGCGTCCAGGCCGTCGAAGTGCATGTCTTGTGCCGTGCCGGACGCTGTGCGGTCCAGTCCACCCGACGTGGGCTGGAGTTGCCGCCAGGTGAGGTCGACCGACCGGACGCCGACGCGGTCGGGCAGGGAGGCGTCCTCCGAGAAGAACCCGGAGTTGCCGGCGGGACGCACCCAGGCCGGGAGCGTCCAGTCGTCACCCTCGGAGACCCGGACGCCGGTTGGTCCGGCGTCGACGAAAGCTGCGTCCGGACCGCCCTGCAGTGCGGCCGGCGTCGGCACGCTGGTCGATGCGGCGGAACTCGGTCGCCCGGGCGGAACCGTTGGCTTCGACGGCTGCGTACAGGCAGGCGTCAGCAGCGCCACAGCTGCCGCGACGGCGAGGGCTGCGGCACGCCGACGGTCACGCGCACTGCAAGGCTCACGCCTGGACCGGTCACGGGGCATGCGTCCGCCCGACCGCGGAGCCCACTGCTGCGGTGAGCTCTTCGAGGGTGGCCTGGCCACCCGTGCCTCCCGCACCACGCGTCGAGAGCGAGCCAGCGGCGGTTCCCCACCGCAGGCAGGTGGCTACGTCACCGCCATCGAGCCAGGCGCGCAGGAAGCCGGCGTCGAAGCTGTCGCCGGCGCCCGTGGTGTCCACGACGTCGACGGCCAACCCGGCAGCCCTGATGAGTTCTTCGCCGGCGACGGCGAAGCCGCCGGCAGCGCCGTCCTTGACCGCGACGACCGGGCCGCGGGCGGCCAGCATCCTGGCGGCGGTCTGCGCATCTGCGGGTTGCCCACCGATCGATCGGGCGATCGCCACCGCTTCTGAGGCGTTGGGCAGGAAGACGTCCAGGTGTGGCAGGCAGGCCTCTACCCTGGACCACAGTTCGGCGGGGTCCCAGTTCGTGTCGAGGCTGGTGGTGAAACCGGCTGCCCTTGCTTCGGCCAGCAGGCCGGGTAGCCCGGCGGCCAGTTGTGGCAGCAGGAACAGCGATGCGACGTGCAGGTGTCCTCCCCCTGCCCCAGCGAGCGCCGAACGGATGTCGTCGACACTCAGCATCGTCATTGCTCCGGTCAGGGTGAGGATGGCCCGGTCTGCGGCAGCGGACAGGATCACGGAGACCCCCGTCGGGGCAGCGGTGCGCAGGACGGACCTGGTGTCCACACCGTTGTCGGTGAGCAACCGCAGGGTCTGGTCGCCGAACACGTCGCCACCGACCCGGGCCACCAGTGCGACGTCGAGCCCCAGCCGGGCCAGGCCCGAGGCGCAGATCCCGGCCGACGAGCCGAGCACCAGATCGGCTGACGTGAGCAGCTGCTCCGCCTGCCCGAAGCGGGGGACGACGTCGCCGCGCAGCACCAGGTCGAGGTTCGCGTCGCCGGCGACGAACACACGCGCGCTCATCCCTTCAGCCCCGACATGGTCATGGTCGCGATGAAGTGCTTCTGCGCGACCAGGAAGAACGCGATCAGCGGCGCCGTCGCCACGACATTGCTGGCCATCAGCAGCGACCACTGCGTCCGCCGGGTGCTCTGGAAGTTCGCGATACCCAGCTGGACGGTGAACAGGTTCTCCTTGTTGATCGCGACCAGCGGCCAGATCAGGTCGTTCCACGCCCCCAGCAGCGTGAAGATCGCCAGTGTCGCCAAGGCGGGCTTCGCCAGCGGCAGCACCACCCGACCGAAGGTCTGCCACTTGTTGGCCCCGTCCAGGGCCGCGGCCTCTTCGAGCTCGACCGGAATCGAGAGGAAGAACTGCCGCATCAGGAAGATCCCGAAGGCGGAGGCCAGCCAGGGCACGAACGCGGCGGCGAGGGAGTCGATGAGCCCGAGCCTGGAGAACATGATGTAGGTCGGGATCATCAGCAACTGGGTGGGGATCATGATCGTTGCGACGATGGCGAGGAAGCCGAAGTCGCGGCCCCGGAAGCGCAGCCGCGCGAAGCCGTACCCGGCCAGGGAGCAGAGCACCACGTGGGCGCCGATCGCGATCAGCGACACGATCGTGCTGTTCAGCAGCCAGCGCAGGATCTCGGTGTCGGCGAACAGCCCGACGAACCCGTCGAGGGTCAGCCGGGAAGGGACGAACGGCGGCGGGTACCGGACCAGCTCCTCTGCCGGCGACAGTGATGCCAGCAGCATCTGCACGAAGGGCGTCATGAAGAGCAGTGCGATCGGCGCCAGCACGAAGTGCCAGCCGCTGATCCGCCTGCGGCGGCGCTGTGGTGCCCCGGCAGACGGCGGCGCCCAGGTGAGGTGCTTGGCAGGTGACTGGCTCATCAGAAGGCCTCCAGGTTCCTGCGCCTCGCGTACACGACCATGCCGACGGTGATCAGCAGGGTCACGAGGAACAGCACATAGGCAGCGGCGGACCCGTAGCCGAACTGGAGGTTCTTGAATGCCTTCTCCCACAGGAAGTAGACGATGGTCTTGGTGGCATCCAGCGGACCCCCGCGGGTGGTGGTGTAGACGAGGTCGAACAGCTGGATCGCCCCGATCACCTGCCAGATCGTGACGAACACCGTCACAGGCCCCAGTTGCGGCCAGACGACGAACCAGAACGCCTGCCACCTGCTGGCCCCGTCGATCCGTGCCGATTCGACCAGCTCGTTCGGGATGTCCTGCAACGCGGCGAGGTAGATCACCGTCGTGAAGGCGGCCTGCCCCCACAGCGACATGATCGCGATCACCACCATCGCCTGCGACGGGTCCTCGAGCCATCCCTGTGGCGGGAGGCCGACAACCCGCAGCACGTTGTTCACCAGACCGTACTGCGGGCTGAACAGGTACGTGGAGAGGATGCCGGTGGCCGCGGCAGACGCGACGAACGGGACGAAGATCGCCGTCCGGTAGAAGCCGATGAAGCGGATGGTCCGGTTCAGGGCGACGGCGAGGAACAAGCCGGCAAGGACCGACGCGGGCACGAACAGCGCGACGTAGAGCCCGGTGTGCACCACCGCGTCGAGGAACTCCTCGTCGCTGACCAGACGCACGTAGTTGTCGGCACCCACGAACTTCGGCGGGGCGAAGCCGTTCCACTTCTGCATCGACAACAGGAGTGCCCACACTGCCGGGAAGAGCGATAATCCGAGGATCACGAGCATCGCGGGTCCGACGAAGGTCCAGCCCTCGACGGTCTCGCGTCGCCGCTTGCGCCGCTGCTGTGGGCTCAGCCCGCCACTGCGCGCCGGCAGCCCGTCTGCGTCGCGGTGGCGGGGCGCCGCTACGTCCGTGGTGGTCGCCATCTGGCTCCTGCCGTCGTCAGGCTGCTCGTGGTCTAGGAAAGCACGATTGACCGGGTGAGGTGACGCGGACGGTCGGGGTTCAGGCCACGCGCATCGGCGATCCGGACGGCCAGCCGCTGCGCAAGCGCGAGTTCGATCAGCGGGTCGTCAGCCGCCCCGGAAAGGACAGCGGCACCAGTGGCTTCGATCTCGGCCACAAGGCCGTCGTCCGTGGCTCCGATCATCCACACCAGCGAGCCCGGATGGGCCACCGCGAGAGGCCCGTGACGGTAGTCGAGCAGCGGGTAGGACTCCGACCACGCCTGGGCCGCCTCGCGCACCTTCAACGCCGCTTCCTGGGCCAGCCCGTACGTCCAGCCTCGACCGAGGTAGACGAAGTGGTCCAGGCCGTCGGGCACGAAGGGTGCCTGGGATGCCAGTGCGGCAGCCGCCCGACCCGGGAGCGACGAGACGTCCTCACCGAACGCGGCCCTCGCGAGGAGAAGGAAGGTGGTCGGAAAGCGGGTCTGCACCACCGATTGTTCATCAGCGAAGTCGAGAAGCAGCACCTCGTCCGCCAGAGCTGCGCACGGGGAGTCTGCCACGCCGGTGACGACGATCTTGTGTACGCCTGCCGGCAGGGCAGCAAGTGCGTCGATGACCTCTGTGGTGGTGCCGGAACGGGTGATGCCGATCACGGTGTCGTAGGGTCGCGGGATCCTCGGCTCGGAGGCGTAGGCCGCGTCGGTCTCCCCCAGCCCGGCTGCCTCACGCAGGTGTGCGAAGGACTCTGCGACGAACACCGAGGTGCCGCAACCGATCGCCAGTACCCGTTCACCCGGTCGGGCGAGCAGCCGCGTGGCCTCAGGGATGAGGCGCATCGCCGCGGCCCAGGTTGCCGGCTGGCTGTCGATCTCTTCTGTGGTGATGGTCATGTCGCTCCTGGGCTTGTTGGTGGGGGCTCGGTGGTGGCGGGTTCGGTGGGATCAGCGGTCGGCGAGCGCGTCGTCGGCCTTCTTGGCCGCGGCGGCGAGCGCTTCAGCGGGAGTGCCGTCGCCCTGCAGGACGTGCGAGATCGCGCTCCCGATGGCCTCGGACAATCCGACGTAGCCGGCGACGGTCGGGCGGGCCTGCTTCGCGTTGGCATTGTTCGCAGCCATGACGTCCAGACCGGGCAGGGCCTTCACCTGGGCCTTGAATTCCGCGGAATCGAGCTCGGAGTTGCGCAGCGGGAGGTTGCCATAGGCGACGTTCCAGCGCACGTCCTGGGCCGGGTCGGTGAGCCACTTGAGGAACTCGAAGGACCAGTGGTTCTCGTTCGCGTCACCGGAGTCCATGAGAGCCCAGATGTCGGGGCCGGACACGGTCTGGTGGTCGCCGTTCGTGCCGGGGAGGACGGTGACCCCGTACTTG
>JBBRIY010000156.1:0-6667 GCA_038220215.1 Propionibacteriales bacterium | reverse complement strand
GAGGACATCACCATCGTGATGGGCGTGAACGACAAGCTGTACGACCCCGCCGTCCACAACATCATTTCCAACGCTTCCTGCACCACGAACTGCCTGGCCCCCCTGGCCAAGGCGCTGAATGACGGCATCGGCATCGTCAAGGGCCTGATGACCACCATCCACGCGTACACCCAGGACCAGAACCTGCAGGACGCCCCGCACTCCGACCCGCGTCGCGCCCGCGCAGCTGCCCTGAACATCGTCCCGACCACCACCGGTGCGGCCAAGGCCGTCGCCCTGGTGCTCCCGGAACTCAAGGGCAAGCTCGACGGCTACGCGCTGCGCGTCCCGGTACCCACGGGCTCCGTGACCGACCTCACCTTCGAGGCGTCCCGCGAGACCTCCGTCGACGAGATCAACGCCATCGTCAAGGCTGCTGCCGAGGGCTACCTGAAGGGCATCCTCGAGTACAGCACCGACCCGATCGTGAGCAAGGACATCGAGGGCTACCCGCTGTCCAGCATCTTCGATGCGCCGCTCACCAAGGTCATCGGCAACCAGGTCAAGGTGGTCGCCTGGTACGACAACGAGTGGGGTTACTCCAACCGGCTGGTCGACCTGACCGCGCTGGTCGGCTCCAAGCTCTGATCTGACCAACACACGCATGTGGGCCGGCTCGCGCATTCATCGCGCGGGTCGGCCCCTTGCATGAACGCACCCAGCAACAGAAAGGCAAGACGTGAAGTCCGTATCCGACCTCGGTGACCTCCGCGGCAAGCGGGTTCTGATCCGCTGCGATTTCAATGTGCCGCTGGACGGCACCACCATCACCGACGATGGCCGCATCCGCGCAGCACTGCCGACTCTCACCCAGTTGAAGGACGCCGGCGCCAAGGTGGTCGTCATGGCGCACCTGGGGCGCCCCAAGGGCACCGTGAAGCCGGAGTTCTCACTCGCCCCCGTCGCTGCCCGTCTCGGCGAGCTGCTCGGCACCGACATCACGCTCGCCGGTGACGTCGTCGGCGCCGGCGCCCAAGCCAGCGTCGCTGGCCTGGCCGACGGCGAGATCGTCCTGCTGGAGAACGTGCGCTACGAGCCCGCCGAGGAGTCCAAGGTGGACGCTGAGCGCGAGGAACTGGCGGCGAAGTACGCAGCACTCGGCGACGTCTTCGTCTCCGACGGCTTCGGCGTCGTGCACCGCAAGCAGGCCTCGGTCTACGACGTGGCCAAGCTCCTGCCGAACGCTGCCGGACAGCTGGTCGCGAAGGAGGTCGACGTCCTGAAGAAGCTCACCGAGCACGCCGTCCACCCCTACGTCGTCGTCCTCGGCGGCGCGAAGGTTGCCGACAAGCTGGCGGTCATCGACAACCTGCTGAGGGTCGCGGACACTCTGATCATCGGCGGCGGCATGGCCTACACCTTCCTGAAGGGCAAGGGCTTCGAGATCGGCGCCTCCCTGCTGGACGCGGGGAAGATCGACGCCTGCGCGGGCTACCTCGAGCAGGCCGCCGCCGCTGGCAAGCAGATCCTGCTGCCGGTCGACGTCCGGGTGGCTGCGGACTTCGACTTCAAGGCCCGGACCGTCACGGAGGTCACGGTCGTGGAGGCCGACGCGATCCCCGCCGACCAGCAGGGTCTGGACATCGGTCCCAGATCCGAGAAGCTCTTCGCGGACGCCATCCTCGGAGCTGCCACGATCTTCTGGAACGGCCCGATGGGGGTCGCGGAGATCCCCGCGCTCGCCGAGGGCACCAATGCTGTCGCCAAGGCGCTGGCAGCCTCCGAAGGCTTCTCGGTCGTCGGTGGTGGCGACTCGGCAGCCGCTGTCCGCAACCTCGGCTTCGCTGACAGCCAATTCGGTCACATCTCGACCGGCGGCGGTGCGTCGCTGGAATACCTGGAGGGCAAAGTGCTCCCGGGTCTCGCTGTCCTCGAAGGAGACAACTGATGTCACGCAAGCCGCTGATGGCTGGCAACTGGAAGATGAATCTCAACCACGTCGAGGCCACCGGCCTGGTGCAGAAGCTGGCCTGGACGCTGGCGGACGCCAAGTATGACCCCGAGAAGTCGGAGGCTGCGGTCATCGTGCCGTTCACCGACATCCGCACCGTGCAGACACTGGTCGAGGGCGATCGTCTCCCGCTGAAGTTCGGCGCACAGGACGTGTCCGTCTACTCCTCCGGCGCCTACACCGGCGAGATCTCCGCCGACATGCTGGCCAAGCTGAACTGCTCCTACGTCGTGGTCGGTCACTCCGAGCGACGCGAGTACCACAACGAGTCCGATGCCATGATCGGCGAGAAGGCCAAGGTGGTCTTCGAGGCCGGCATGACGCCGATCGTGTGTTGTGGCGAGGTGCTCGACATCCGCAAGGAGGGCACCCACGTCGCCTACGTCCTCGATCAGGTGAAGGAGTGCCTCGAGGGGCTCACCCCCGAGCAGGTCGCTGCCATGGTGATCGCCTACGAGCCGGTCTGGGCGATCGGCACCGGCGAGGTGGCCACCCCGGAGGACGCGCAGGAGGTCTGTGGGGCCATCCGCGGCTATGTCAGCGAGGCTTTCGGTGAAGCTGCCGGTGTTGCCGTCCGCATCCAGTACGGCGGCTCCGTGAAGTCCAGCAACATCGCCGAGATCATGGCCAAGCCCGATGTCGACGGCGCCCTCGTCGGTGGCGCGAGCCTGAATGCCGAGGAGTTCGCCAAGATCATCATGTTTTATGTGTGATCTGTAGACCAACAACGAACGCCGGCCCGGTCCAACCCTGGCCGGCGTTTAGTTTGTGCGCGACTGCTGAGTTAGGATGCTCGACGTGACTTTGTTGCCTCTTGCGATGACCTGGCCGATCATTACGCTATCCGTGGTGTTGATCCTCACCAGCATCGTTCTGGCCCTTTTCATCCTTCTGCACAAGAGCCGTGGTGGCGGCATGTCCGACCTCTTCGGTGGCGGCATGTCGACAGGGATGGGCGGGTCCTCCGTGGCCGAGCGCAACCTCGACCGCTTGACCGTCCTGGTCGGCCTGGTCTGGCTTTTCGCCGTCATCGGCCTGCTGGTGCTCTACCGGTTCTTCCCCGAGATCGGGGCCATGGGCTGAGGCCCGTTCTTTCTTTGCAGCTAGGAGTGGATCCGCGTGGTTGGTGGCAGTGCGATTAGAGGTAGCCGAGTAGGCGCCGGTCCGATGGGCGAGGCCGAGCGGGGCGATGCAGCTCCCCGGTTGTACGTGTCCTACTTCTGCGCCAATGGCCACGAGACCCGTCCGGCCTTCGCGGCCGATGCGGTCGTCCCGGAGTCGTGGGACTGCCCGCGGTGCGGGCTTCCGGCGAACCTGGACTCGGAGAACCCGCCCCCGCCGCCGAAGATCCAGCCGTACAAGACCCACCTGGCTTACGTGAAGGAGCGCCGCTCCGACGCGGAGGCTGTGGCGATCCTCGCAGAAGCCCTCGACTCGCTGCGTGCCCGCAGGGCCTCCGGCGAGGTCATCTACTGACGAGTGGTCCCTGACCCTTACGGGTCACATCGCGCAGTCGAAGTAGGGCAGCTCGGCAGCAGAGTCCTGGTCAACCAGCCACAGCGTGCGTCCCTGCCCGGCCACCCGGCCGGCGGGAAGGTCAATGTCGCCGGCCAGCGCACGGGCCAGCGCTGACGACTTCTCGGCGCCACTGACGAGGAACCACACCTCCTCGGAGTTGCTGAGCGCCTGGATGGTCAGGCTGATCCGCTCGGCCGGCGGCTTGGGCGCATCACTGACGCCGATCACCGACTGGTTGTTGATCTCGCTGGAGACGTGGTTGGGGAAGATCGATGCCACGTGGCCGTCCGGTCCCATGCCGAGAAGGCACAGGTCGAACCGGGTGTCGCCGAGTTCCTTGGCATAGGTCGCCGCCGAGGCACCGGCATCCACCACCCCGTCGGCACTGGGCATCGGGTGCGTCCGCCGCGAGTCGAGCGTGAAGTGCCCGGCCAGCAGCGCCAGCGTGGGGCCGGCATTGCGCTCGGGGTCATCGGTGGGCAGGAACCGCTCGTCGCCCCACCACAGCTCAAGGCGGGTGGGGTCGAGTTGCGAGCCGACGACCAGCTCACCGAGGCGGGCGTACAGCGACAACGCGATCCGGCCGCCGGTGAGGCACAGCTGCGCGACATGCCCATCGGCCTGCAGCTCGATCAGCTTCGCGAGCAGGCGGACGGCGCCACGGTCGGCGAGGTCGTCGGCGTCACGGTGCTGGACCACCTGTGGTTGGCCAGTGTTCATGCGTTCCGTCCCTGCGATCGTTCGGCTGCACGGTCAAGGCGGCGCACCAGTGCTGACATGGCCTCAGCGTAGATGGGATCGTCACTCAGCCGTCGGAGTTCCTCGGCGAGGAGCGTGTTCAGGTCACGCCGCGGGAGGGCAACCAGCCTCTGCGGCAGCCCGGGGGCTGAGAACTTGGCAAGGTTGCCGTCGGTCCGCTCCACGGTGATGGTGTCCTCACCGGAGCCCAGCGAGACCCCGGTGATCCCGATACCCGGCCGACCGCGGTCCAGGGTCACGGGGATGTCGAGGCGGTCGCTGAGCCAGGCAGCGAGCAAGGTGCCGGCTGCGTTCTCCGGGGCTGCGGACACCGAAGCCCTCGTCACGTCCATCGGATACGCGTCGAGTGCCGCGGCCAGCAGGCCACGCCAGCGGGTGAGGCGGGTCCAGGTGAGGTCGGTGTCGCCGTCACAGTAGTTGCGCGCCCGCACCTCCAGTGCGCTGAGGGGATGGGGGTCGCCCATCGCATCGGTGATGCGGCGGTTGCCCAGGCGCCCTACCGGGTCCTGCCCGGGAGCCTTCGGGGAGCGGCCCGGCCACCACACGATCACGGGCAGGTCGGGTAGCAGCAGGGGCAGCACGACGCTGTCGCGATGCTGCTGCAGCGCACCGTGGAACTTCAGGGAGACGATCTCGCCGGGGGCGTCCTCGCCTGCGCGGACGGTCGCGTCCAGCCGGTTGGTACGCGCCCGGCCGTTGGTCACCAGCAGGATGCGCGACGGGTGCTCGCGTCCCGCCTCGAGGCAGGCGGCAAGGGCACGCTCGTACTCGCTGAGTTCTGCCACGACGACGAGCGTGAAGACCAGCCCTGAGGCCCCGCCGACATTGCGCCGGGCCTTGCTCATGGCCTGCTGCACCGCTGCTGTGCCGGTGTCTAAGAGGTTGATGATCATCGGTACTCCTTTGTTCCTCGACCGGCTCCCGCCGTCTCGTCAAGACTCCGCCTACGGCCGTCGCCAGCTGAAGCCGTCCCTTGCCAGCATGTCGGCAGCGGACTGTGGACCCCAGGTTCCGGAGACGTAGTGGTCGGGGGCTGCTTCGCGGTTGGCCCAGCGTTCGAGCACCGGGTCGAGGAGCTTCCAGGACAGCTCGACTTCCTCCGGCTGCGGGAACAGTGGTTCCGATCCCAGCAGCACGTCCAGGAGCAGGCGCTCGTAGGCCTCGGGGCTCGACTCGGCGAAGGAGGAGTCATACCCAAAGTCCATGTTCACGTCGCGCAGTTCCATCGGCGTCGCCGGCACCTTCGCGCCGAACCGCAGGGTGATGCCATCGTCCGGCTGGATCCGCAGCACCACGGCATTGCTGCCCAGCGCACGAACGTCGGTGCCGTTGAACGGCAGGTGCGGGGCCCTGCGCAGGTTCAGGGCCACTTCGGTGACGCGGCGGGGGAGTCGCTTGCCGGTGCGCAGGTAGAACGGCACCCCTGCCCAGCGGCGATTGTCGATGTCGACCCGGATGGCACCGAACGTGTCGGTGCGCGAGTCCGGGGGGATGCCCTGCTCCTCGAGGTAGCCGGGAACCTCCCTGCCGCCGGCCCAACCGGCCCCGTACTGGCCATGGACGGTGTGCGCGTCCAGGTCGGAGGGGGTGCGTGCGGCCGCGAGCACCTTGCGCTTCTCGCTGCTCAGGTTGTCCGCACCGAACGACGTCGGCTCCTCCATCGCTGTCAGGGCCAGCAGCTGCACGAGATGGTTCTGGATCACGTCCCGCGTCGCACCGATCCCGTCGTAGTAGCCGGCGCGGCCCTCGATCCCGATGTCCTCCGCCATGGTGATCTGCACGTGGTCGATATAAGTGCGGTTCCAGATCGGCTCGAACATGGTGTTGGCGAAACGGAAGGCCAGCAGGTTCTGGACCGTCTCCTTGCCCAGGTAGTGGTCGATCCGGAAGATGCTGGACGGCTCGAAGGCACGACCCAGCTTCTTCTCCAGCTGGCGTGCACTGGCCAGGTCGTGCCCGAACGGCTTCTCGATCACCACGCGTCGCCAGGATCCCTTCGGGCGGTTGGCGAGCCCGTGGCGACGCAACTGGGCCACGGCGACGTCGAACGCGCGCGGTGGCACAGAGAGGTAGAACGCGTGGTTGCCGCCGGTGCCCTGGCTCTCGTCGAGGTCGCTGAGGGTGGTCTTGAGCCGTTCGAAGGCCTCGTTGTCATCAAGGTCTCCGGGCACGAAGCGGATGCCCTCGAGCAACTGCTTCCAGACGTCGTCGCGGAACTCCGTCCGGGCATGCTCCTTGACGGACTCGGCCACGAGTTCCGCGAAGTGCTCTGCCGCCCAGTCACGACGGGCGAAGCCGACCAGGCCGAAGCCGGGAGGCAGCAGGCCGCGATTGGCGAGGTCGTAGACCGCGGGCAGGAGCTTCTTGCGGGCAAGGTCGCCGGTCACACCGAAGAGGACG
>JBBRIY010000155.1:0-6682 GCA_038220215.1 Propionibacteriales bacterium | reverse complement strand
GATTGGAATCTCGTTGTCAATCTGAGATGAAAGATAAAGCGTATATTTGTCTTTACGGTAAAGGATGAATACTCTTAGCATCAGGGGAACAGCAAAAAGCATATCAGATTTTACGTCGTATTATTAGTTGGTATCCTAGAGTTTCACTGTTTAAGCTCCTATGAGAAATAGCTCAAGAACAGTGAAATAAAGACGAGGCTGAACAGCGATATCGTCGTGCGTTTCTTGTTCAAAAAGAAAATATGTACTTATGAGCTGAGGGGGTCTCGCAAATCGGCTTGCAATAATAATGAAAATACATACTAATTTTTTGGAATACAAAATGATGTATTCTATTTTTTTTTCCTGTGTATTACCTACCTATCTCACTTGCATATTATTTATACGGTCGCCGTCGCCCGGAACGCCGATGTCGTGCTGGCCTTCCTCGGCCTCGGGGAGAGCCACGAGTCGGAGGGCTACGACCGCGACACCTGCGACCTCCCTGCCGAGCAATCGGCGCTGCTGGAGGACATCCTCGCGGTGAACTCCAACGTCGTCGTCGTGCTGAGCAATGGCTCGTCGGTGCTTCTGCCGTTCGCGGCCCGCGTCCGGGCTGTCGTCGAGGGCTGGCTGCTCGGCCAGGCCGGCGGTCCGGCCATCGCCGACGTGCTGTACGGCGTCGTGAACCCGTCCGGCAAGATCACCGAGACCATCCCGCACCGGCTGGAGGACGTGCCGTCGTTCCTGCACTTCCCGGGCGACACCACCGGCGTCCGCTACGGCGAGGGGCTGTTCGTGGGCTACCGCGGGTACGACGCCACCGGTACCGACGTCGCGTTCCCGTTCGGGCACGGCCTGTCCTACACCAGCTTCGGCTACACCGACCTCTCGCTGTCTGCCGACTGCAGCGGGCTGGCCGTTGCGCTGACGGTGACCAACTCCGGCGAGCGGGCCGGACGAGAGGTCGTGCAGGCCTACGTTTCGGTTCCCGGCTCGAAGGTCGTGCGGGTGCCGCGCGAGCTGAAGGGCTTCTGCTCCGTCACGCTCGAGCCGGGGGAGTCCCGCCGGGTCGAGATCGCCGTGCCGACCGACGAGCTGTCGTACTGGAGCGTCCCCGACCACTCCTGGGTCGTCGAGAGCGGCAGCTACACCGTCGAGGTGGGCGCCTCCAGCCGTGACCTGCGGATCGCGGACAGCGTCGAGGTGGCCGGCAACGAACCGGCCCGGCCACTCACCATGGAGTCGACCGTTGCCGAGGCCATGGCCGTGCCGGGGTTCGAGGAAGCACTGGCGCCGATGATGACCGTCTTCGGGCAGGATCCCGACATGCTGCGCATGATGGAGTCGATGCCGCTGGCGGCGCTGGTCGGCTTCAGTGGACAGTCCGAAGACACCTTCCAGCCGGTGCTGGACGGGGTCAACGCCGCGTCCAAGGGTGCTTGAGGAAGACTTGAGGTTGACTTAGGGAAGCCGGGCATATGCACTGGCCTACCGTGAGGCATGCTCATCTACCCGCCGCTGGAATCCTCTGACCTGTTCGGGTTCATCGCCGGCCTACCGATGCACCCACTGGTGGTGCACGCAGCGGTGGTGCTCCTTCCGCTCTCGGCCCTCGTGCTGGTCGTGCTGGTGTTCGTGCCGTCCTGGCGTACCCGCTTCGGGTGGGCGACGATCGCCGGCCTCGCAGCCGGAACCGTGGCAGCCTTCGTTGCGAAGGAATCGGGCGAGGCCCTGGCGGCCAAGGTGGGGCTCCCGGCCGACCACGCCGCCTGGGGCGACATCCTCGTCCCCGTGTCGGTCGCTCTGTTCGTGGTTGCAGTGGCCTGGCTGGTGCTGCGGGACCGCGCTGCACGCACCTCGAGCCGGTCCGTGGCCGCGACGGTCACCGGCGGTCTCGCCGTGGTCCTCGCGCTCGCCACGACCGCGATCACGGTCATCGTGGGGCACAGCGGGGCCCAGGCGGTCTGGGCCGGCGGCGTGGGCGAGAGCCCGACCCCGGCAGCGTCCACGACCGCCAGCACCTACACGATGGACGACGTGAAGGCGCATGCCACCGCGTCCGACTGCTGGAGTGTTGTCGACGGAACCGTCTACAACCTCACGACCTGGGAGGGCCAGCACCCCGGCGGCGAGCAGGTCATCGTCAGCATGTGCGGCGTCGACGGTACCGCGGCCTACCGGGGCCAGCACGGCAGCCAGAAGAAGCCGGCTTCCGCTCTCGCCCCGTTCGCGATCGGCACCATCGGCGGCGCCAAGCCGTCGGCGAGTACCTCCGCGCCGGCGAGTGCAACGCCCACGGCGACCTCACCCGCTGCGCTGACGATTGCCGTGGTGAAGAAGCACGCCTCCGCTTCGTCCTGCTGGTCTGTGGTCGACGGTGAGGTCTTCGACCTGACGAAGTGGATCAACCGTCACCCGGGCGGCGCAAGCCGCATCATCGACATGTGTGGCCGGGACGGCTCAGCTGCCTTCCACGGCCAGCACGGAAACTCTGGCCAGGCGATCAAGATCCTGAACGGGTACGCGCTCGGCAAGCTCAGCTGACATGACGAGCAGGTCAGCGACCGACCACCCGCACACTGGCGTCCCGTCGCCCGGTGCAGACACGATCGTGGGCGTTGCCGCATCGCCACGTTCCCGCTGGCTCGGCTTCTCCGTGCTCGCTGCGGGGCTGGCGATGATCGTCCTCGACGGCACGGTCGTCAACGTCGCACTTCCTGCGATCATCGACGACCTCGATCTGGCGCTCAACGAGGCGCAATGGGTCACCTGCCTGTACGCGGTGATCTTCGCGGCCCTCCTGCTGACCAGCGGACGTCTGGGGGATCGTTACGGGCGCCGGCTGATGTTCCTTGTGGGAGTGGGCGTCTTCGTTGCTGCCAGCCTCGCCGCTGCAGGGGCCAACGATTCCGGTGAGCTGATCTGGTCGCGCTGCGCACAGGGCTTCGGCGCAGCGTTCATCCTGCCGGCAACGCTCTCGACCGTGAACGCCACCTTCCGTGGTCGGGACCGCTCCGTGGCCTTCGGTATCTGGGGTGCCGTGATGGCCGGTGCTGCGGCGGTCGGACCGCTGCTCGGTGGCTGGCTGACCACCAGCCTGAGCTGGCGCTGGATCTTCCTCGTGAACCTGCCGGTCGGCCTGGCCATCGTGCTGCTCGGCTTACGGTTCGTCCCCGAGACGCGCGATGCGACGGCCAGGAGCGGCGGCTTCGATGTCCCTGGGCTGGTCACCAGCGCCGTCGGCTTCGGCCTGGTGGTGTTCGCCCTGATCGAGGGACAGTCACTGGGGTGGCTGCGACCGGCCACCGATCTGACCGTCCTCAACCTCACCTGGCCGGAGACGGCAGCCATCTCGGTGGTCCCGGTGTCGCTGGCGATCGGGCTGTGCTCGCTGGGGTTGTTCTGGGCGCTGCAGCGACGCCGCGCCATGCGCGGCCATCCCGTGATCCTCGACCTCACACTGTTCGCGGTGCCGACGTTCAGCTGGGGCAACCTCACCGCAGCGATGGTGGCAGCGGGAGAGTTCGCCCTGCTGTTCGTCCTGCCCCTGTACCTCGTCTATGCGCTACGGCTCAGCATCATGCAGGCCGGCTGGGTACTGGCGGCGATGGCCATCGGGGCGTTCGTTGCGGGCACTGCTGCACGCCACCTTGCCGCGCGACTCGGGCCTGCGCGGGTGGTGACCGTGGGCCTGCTGCTTGAACTCGTGGCAGCGGCCGGGGCCGCCCTCGTGATCGGCACCGCACCGAGCGTGTGGGCGATCACCGTCCTGTTGGCGGTGTACGGCCTCGGGCTCGGCCTTGCCGCAGCACAGCTCACGTCCGTCGTCCTGCATGACGTGCCGGTCGCGCGGTCGGGCACCGCTTCCGCGATGCAGAGCACCGTCCGGCAACTCGGCTCTGCGGTCGGGGCCGCCGTGGCCGGGACCGTGCTGGCGATCGGATTCACGCTCACCGTGCCCGCGCGGCTTGCGCACGTGAAGGGCGTCAGTGCCGATGACGCCAGGACGATGATCGACTACATGACCGGTACCGCCGGCGCGGTGATCGCGATGATCCGCGCCAAGGGCACCGAAGGCTTCTTCGGCACGCTCGGCCCGGAGGTCGCGGACGCACTCTCGGATTGCTTCGCCTGGTCGGTGGGCTGGGTGCTGTGGGGAGCAGTGCTCTTCATTGCGCTCGGCGTCGTCGGTGCGCTGCGCGTCGAGCGCGCCGTGAAGACGCGGGACGCAGCGGTCATCGCCTAGCCCGAACCGGGCGCATCGGGTTCCATCAGGAACTCCCAGGTGAGCCCGTGCGCGAGGAGGATCAGCAGCATCAACAGCACCGAGGCGACCTGCAGCGGGGCTGCCCCGATCAGACGGGCCAGTTCCGGGAACAGGCCGAGCACGACGATGGCCGCGTAGAGCACCGGCGCCAGCCACCGGAAGCGACGGAAGGGGCCGTTGTGGCTGCGTGACTCGACCCTGACCAGACTCACTGACGTCACCAGTCCGACGATCGAGGTGAGTCCGAAACTGATCCGCCACATCAGCGGATTGTCCGGGTTCACCTGGGACATCATGCTCATCACGCCGGGCAGGAGGAACGACAGGTAGGTGCCGCCCGCCAGCCGACGCAGCTGCCGGTCCGCTCGCCACGCAGGGTGCCTCTCGATGGCTGTCCACCACAGGCCGACCAGGGTGAAGCAGGTCACCGACATGAGCGCGTAGAAGGTGCTGAGGTCCATCGATCCATCCTCACGCCACACCGGAACAAGCGCAGCGGGACACAATTCGGCATTGCGAGGCGACGGTTGCCCCGAAAGGGTGCCAGCGTCAGTGGTGGGCGGCCTTCACCAGCGCGAGGACGGCCCCGGCGTAGGCGTCGGCGGCGTCGTCCGCTGTGAACAGCCGCTCCGGCTGCCCCGGGATTTCGGCAAGGACCTGGTAGCTGGCCGTGCTCGAGCGGGCGAGACTGCGGAACGACGAGCCGAGCAGTTCGCGGAGCTGGTCCTCGCGTGGCAGCCAGAGCGCCTGCTCGAGCTGTACCGAGTCCAGTGCCCACTCGGTGGTGCCGTTGAACGCGAGCAGCGTCCCGGTGGGGTACTCCCGCGCCTCAACCACCATGTCGGCGACGGTGAACACCTCGCCGGTCATCTCGTCGGTGCGGACGGTGAAGCGGTCGCCGGCTTGCGGCGACCAGCGGACGCCGGCGCGGCTCAGGGCCTGGGCATTGATGAGCGAGATCACCCTCGCATTATGCGTCGGAACCAAGAATCGCGATGCAGTGAGTGCGCGGGTCGGCAATTACCGATGCCGCTCGGGCTCACGGAGTGCTCGGAGTTGCCGCAACCGTTGTCATGCTCGCTGGTTCGTCGCCGGGTCAGGCGACACCGTGCCGGACTAGTGCTCGATCCGCATCGGAATGCCGGTCTCGCGCTCGGAGACCTGCCACAGGATGGCGATCGCGCCGTCCGCGCCCGGCCGAAACAGGGGCAGCTTCACCGGCGGCCCATTGTTGATGAACCGCGGACCGTAGAGCTCTCCGCCACGCGCGTCGGGATCGGTGGCTGCCCGGAGCTGGGGCAGTGCGCCGTCGGCAGGGGTCATTCCCGTGCGTGCGGCCAGCCAGCGCCAGAGCGGTCCGCTGGCACCGACCCCGCCCTCGCGCTCGGTGCGAACCTGGAGGTCGGTGTGCGAGAGTCCGGGGTGGGCCATCAGGCTCTGCGCCGTCACCCCCGCCCGCTCGAACTCGCGTTGCAGGCCGAGGGCGAAGTGGTAGTTGGCGAGCTTGGACTGGCCGTAGGCCTTCCACGGGTCGTAGGTGCCGTGCAGGTGCGGGTTGCGCGGGTCCAGAGGCCGCCCCATGTGGTGGGCAGTACTGGTCACCGAGACCACCCGGGCGCCGGGGGCGGCAAGGAGCAGGGGCATCAGGGAGGCGGTCATTGCCCAGTGGCCAAGGTGGTTGATGCCGAGCTGCAGTTCGAAGCCGTCGGCCGTCTCGCGCTCAGGGGTCGCCATGACGCCCGCGTTGTTGACCAGGATGTCGACCTTCTCGTTCGCGGCGATGATCGCGTCGGCGGCCGCACGGACGGAGACCAGCGAGCCCAGGTCGAGGTCGACCAGTTCGAGGCTTGCGTCCGGGGTCTCGCGCAGGATGCGGGCGACGGCCTCCGCTGCCTTGGCCTGGTCGCGGACGGCCATCACCACGTGCGCTCCGTTGGCTGCCAGCACGGAGGCGGTCTCCACACCGAGCCCGCCGTTGGCTCCGGTGACGACGGCGGTTCGCCCGGTGAGGGTGGGGATGTCGGCTGCGGTCCAGTTCACGTTGCCTCCAGGTTTTCAGTGCGAGCAGCCTTGTGCCCGCGCGACCGGTTGACCCGAACCTACCCCCTTGGCATTGCTGCCGCCGGGCCTTTTCCGCGGCCGGGGCGCGGCTATCGTCGAGGGCATGGATACTTTCACCTTGGGAAGTTTCACGGTGCATCGCATCGGGTTCGGGGCCATGCAGCTGCCCGGACGTGGAGTCATGGGGCCGCCTCGTGACCGTGACGAGGCGCTCGCGGTGGTGCGGCGCGCGGTCGAGCTGGGTGTCGACCACATCGACACCGCCCAGTACTACGGTCCCGACGTGGCCAACGAGCTGATCCGCGAGGCGCTCCACCCGTATCCCGAGAACCTCGTGCTGGTCTCCAAGGTGGGGGCCCTCCGGGATGAGAA
>JBBRIY010000154.1:0-6688 GCA_038220215.1 Propionibacteriales bacterium | reverse complement strand
GCCGTTCCATGAGGCCCGCCACGAGGAACAGGGTTGCCTGGATGGTGATGTGATGGGCCGCGTAGTAGATCGAGCCGGCGAGTGCTGTGGGAGTGGCCAGCGCGACGCCGAAGATCATGTAGCCGATGTGGCTGACGAGGGTGAACGACAGCATGCGCTTGATCTCGGTCTGCGCGATCGCGCCGAGGATGCCGATCAGCATGGTGGCAACCCCGGCGATCCCGAGCAGGAGCGTGAGGGGCTCGGCCTGGAACAGCAGCGTCTGGGTGCGGATGATGGCGTACACCCCGACCTTGGTGAGCAGTCCGGCGAAGACCGCCGTCACCGGCGCCGGCGCCGTCGGGTAGGAGTGCGGCAGCCAGGCGGACAGCGGGAAGACGGCGGCCTTGATGGCGAAGACGGCCAGCAGCATCACCTGCAGGACGCCGCGCACCTCCACCGGGAGGTCCTGCAGGCGCAGCGCCAGCTGTGCCAGGTTCACGGTCCCCGTCGCTGCATAGGTGCTGGCGATCGCAACGAGGAAGAGGGAGGACGACACGAGGTTCACGACGACGTAGACGCTGCCAGCGCGTATCCGGTCCTCGGTTCCGCCCATCGTGAGCAGCACATAGGAGGCGAAGAGCAGCAGCTCGAAGCTGACGAAGAGGTTGAACAGGTCGCCGGCGAGGAAGGCGTTGGATACGCCTGCGACCAGGAGCAGGAACGTCGGGTGGAAGATCGACACCGGCGTCTCCCTGCGCATCTCGTCCTCGTCCTGCCCGGTGGAGTAGACGAGGACGGCCAACGAGACCAGCGCAGCGACGAGGAGCATCAACGCTGCCAGCCGGTCGGCGACAAGGACGATGCCGAGCGTCTTCGGCCAGTCGCCCACCCACAGCACCAGCGGGGCCGTGTCGGTCAGCCACACGAGCAGGCCGGCCACGGCGCAGACCGCCGCGACGGCTGTCACGGAGACGGCACGCTGAAAGGCGGGATGGCGGCCGGCGACGAAGGTCACCGCTGCGCCGAGGAGACACAGCAGGGCGGGGACGGCGAGCAGGTTGTTCATTCGCTCACCACGTCCTCGCCGGTGTCGGAGAAGCCCAAGTCCTCATAGGTCTCCGACGTCAGGTCAGCCTCGGCAAGGGCTGCGATCCTGGCGTCCTCGATGTCGTCGGCCACCTCGTCGTTGCCGTTGATCTGGAAGCTCCGGTACGCCATCGTCATCACGAAGGCAGCCACGCTCAGGGTGATCACGATCGCGGTGAGCACCATTGCCTGTGGCAGCGGGTCGCTCATCTCAGCGGCCGGTGTGAGCCCGATGATCGGAGCCCCGCCAGCGGGCCCGGACGCCACCAGGAACAGCACGTTGACGCCATTGCTGGCCAGCACCACCCCGACGAGGATCCGCGACAGCGACCGTTCGGTGATCAGGTAGACCCCACAGGCGATGACGATGCCCGCAACGATGGCGAGCGTCAGGTTGGCCGGCATCAGCTCACCATCCGTCCGGGCATGGCTTGGTAGGAGTCGGGCACCGGCGCCGGGGTTTGTTCGTCCCGGGCGTGCACGTCGATGCCGGTTCCGAGGCTGCGTCCCAGGTCGAGCATCATGCCGAGGACCACGAGGTAGACCCCGATGTCGAACAGTGTCGAGGTGACCAGGTGGATGTCGCCCAGCAGCGTCCAGTTCCCCCACGGCGTGGCGAGGCTCTCCCAGCCGGGGATCCGCACGTGGATGTCGTAGCTCTGGAAGATCAGGCCGCCGAAGGTGAGCGGCAGGACCGCGGTCAGGACCGAGAGGATGAGGCCGCTGCCCAACAGTGCGCCGGCGGGGACGGGAAGGGCTTCGTTCAGCTCCTGGCCGCCGCCGGCGAGGTAGCGGATCAGCAGGGCCGTCCCGGCGACAAGGCCACCGGCGAAGCCGCCGCCCGGAAGGTTGTGGCCGGCGATCAGCAGGTAGAGCGAGACCATGATCATCACCGGGAACAACAACCGGGTCACCACCTCGAAGATGAGCGAGCGCTGCGTCGCCGGCAGCGAGCGACTGCCCCGCAGCCAGCCCCGGGTCAGGCCCTCCGGCGGGACGACCGCGCGGTGCAGCGGGCCGGAGCGCCCCCGCAGGAAGATCAGGCTCGCCACACCGGTGGCTGCGATGCTCAGCACGGCGATCTCGCCGATCGTGTCCCAGGCCCGGGTGTCCACCAGCACGACGTTCACGATGTTGTAGCCGTAGCCGAAGGAGTACGCGATCTCCGGATACGGGGCTGACACCGGCGTGGCCGTCCGCGAGCCCAGCATCAGGAGTGCGACAAGGCTGAACGCAAGCCCTGTGCCGGCCGCGATGACAATCCGCCACCACCGTCCGGAGGTGCGTGGCCGCTCGGTGAAGAACTTCGGCAGCTTGCGCAGCACGAGCAGGAACACCAGCAGCGAGACCGTCTCGACCAGCACCTGGGTGAGGGCAAGGTCGGGTGCACCGTGGAGCAGGAACAGCATGCCGGTGCCATAGCCGGCCACGCCCAGCAGGAGCACCGCGCGGAGCCGTCCGCGCGAGGAGGCGACCAGGACCGCTGCGACGGCCGTGAGCACCCCCACGGCCACCTGGCCCCAGTTGTCGGCCAGCCGCACGGCCGGCCAGGCGCGGACGCCGGAGAGGGTGACGAAGATCGACGCGGTCACCACGACGAGGATCGTGCCGACGTACTGGGCCAGTGAGCCGCGTTGGGTGCGCGCGGTGACCTCGACGGCGAGCCGGTCGATGCCCAGCATGGTGGCCCGGTAGAGGTCGACGGCTCCCGGCACCTCCGGGAAGGTCTGCTGGATCGCCGCGATCTGCTCCCGCAGCCAGAACAGGATCGCACCACCGGCGATCGCAATCGCCGAAGCCAGCAGCGGGAGGCCGAGGTCAGGCAGGAGCTTCAGCCCGTGACTTGGTTCACCCACCGCCAGCGATTCGGCATAAGGAGTGAGGGCCGCGGTGAGCGGAGTGCCGAGGAAGCCGGCAGCGAGGCACGCCAGCCCCAGCAGCGCCGGAGCCAGGACGAACCCGGCGGCCGGACGGTGACCGATCACAGCTTCGGGAACGCCGGCCTTGGTGCCGAAGGCTCCCCACCAGAACCTCAGCGAGTAGGCGACGGTGATGGCAGACCCGAGGATGACCACGACGAACAGCGCCCAGGCAGGGACGGGGGCGATGCCGGTGCCGTCCCCGCTGACGGCGAGGTTGGCCACACCCTCGAGCCCTGCCTCCTTCGCGATGAAGCCCAGCGTCGGCGGGATGCCGGCCATGGACGCTGCGGCGATGCCGGCGATCGTCGCTGTCACGGGCATCCGGCGCCGCAGGCCGCTGAGTTCGCTCAGCTTCCTGGTTCCGGTGGAATGGTCCACGACACCGACCACGAGGAACAGGGTCGCCTTGAACAAGGCGTGCGCCACAACCATTGCCAACCCGCCCAGCGCAGCGGCCTTGGTGCCGGTGCCGAGCAGCAGGATCAGCAGCCCGAGCTGGCTCACCGTCCCGTAGGCCAGCAGCAGCTTCAGGTCGTCCTGGCGCAGCGCCCGCCAGCCACCGAGAAAGAGGGTGAGTGCGCCGAGGACCCACACCGCTGGACGCCAGCCCGGCGAGCTGGCAAGGGCGGGGGCGAGCACGGCAACCAGGTACACGCCCGCCTTCACCATGGCTGCGGCGTGGAGGTAGGCCGAGATCGGGGTGGGCGCGGCCATGGCGCCGGGGAGCCAGAAGTGGAACGGGACGAGCGCGGACTTGCTCAGCGCGCCGGCCAGGACGAGGAGGGCCGAGAGGGTCACCGTCGGGCCGGTCGGCGGCGCGGCGAGGATTGCGGCGAGGCTGAACGTGCCGGCGGCCTGACCCAGCAGCAGGAAGCCGACCAGCATCGCCAACCCGCCGGTCGTCGTCACGATCAGCGCCGTGAGGGCGGCCGACCGGTTCGCCCTGCGGGTGGGGTCGTGACCGATCAGCAGGTAGGAGAAGACCGTCGTGGCCTCCCAGAACACGTAGATGACGATCAGGTCGTCGGCGCTGACGAGGCCGATCATGGCCGCGCAGAACGCCGTCAGCAGGGCGACGACCCGGGTCTGGGGCGTTTCGGCCTCGAAGTACCAGCGGCAGTAGAGCAGGACGAGGGCGCCGATGCCGGTGACGATCAGCGCGAGCACCCACTGGACAATGCCGACGGTGAAGCCGAGGGCGACACCGAGGGACGGGATCCAGGGGACCGATTCGGTGAGGGGCGCTCCGGCGAGGATCGGTCCGCCGATGCTGAGGAGCCAGCCGAAGGCCGCGGCCGGAGCCAGTGCTGCCAGGAGGAAGGCGCGCTGGCCGAGGAGGCGGGTGAGAAGCGGCGCGAGGACGGCAAGGACGAGGTGGACCGAGATCAGAAACATGATCATGACGGCCACCTCCACCCGGGTCGTGTTCGACAGACCTTACCGGGCGGCGTCGCACGCATGCCTCGACAAAGGCGAAGGCCGGACCAAGTATGAGTTGGTCCGGCCTTCAGGTTTGTCCGGGTCAAACGACTCCCGAACCCGGCAGCCCGGCTGGCCCCACCCCCCGTCCGGGGGCTCCTGCGGATTGCTCCGCAAGCTGAGGACCGCGATTACTGTCCGGCCGCTGATCCGGTTTTCCGTTCCCTTTCGGGACCGGCTCCGTCATCTGCGTAGGACAGTTCTACGCCCCGGCGCAGCGGTGCGCAAGTGGTTTTCAAAGATTCCCGAGGGGCTTTTCCTGGCCTCGTCCCAGACGTTCACACGCGTCCCAACTGCACCGCAGGCGGTCAGTTCGAGGTGCGAAAAAGCCGGACCAACTCATACCTGGTCCGGCCTGTGGCCAAGTCTGTCCGGTCAACCCGCCAACACCCGGGAGCGACACGCGCAGGAGTTGCAGTTGGTCGGTTCGGGGGCTCTCCGTTCCCCCTTCCACGGGGGGAGATGGCGAGTAGGGTGTCCCGTATCCGGTCCCTCCCGGGGGCCGTTCGAACCACTGAGTGGAACGAGGTCTACATGATCGAACAAAGCCAGGGCGACACTCTCGTGAACGCCGTGGACACCACCGTCACTGTCAGCCGGTCGGTGTCCCAACCTGTCAAGGAAATCTGGAAACTGCTGGTCACCCGCGAGGGCGCCGAAGCCCTGCTCGGTGCCGGCGGCGAGCTCGGCGACAAGGGCGACAGCTGGCACGCAGCGGACGGCACCTTCGGCGTCATCCGCTCCTACCACCCGCTGGAGCAGATCCGCTTCAGCTGGCACGCGGCAGAGGAAGCCCCGAAGACCATCGTTGAGGTCGACCTGTCTGCTGTTGAGGACGGCACCACGGTGGAGATCCGCCACGAACACATCCCGGCGTACTTCGACGCCGGCGCCCTGACCCAGAAATGGGAGCAGGCGCTCGAGAAACTGGCCTCAGCCGCCGGCTAGACCCCTGACCTCGGGTTCCGGTCCGCAACGACGCTGGCCGGGACCCTGTCCCAACGCCGCCGCAGCACGGCGGCCAGCCCGATGGGCGCGGTGTTCAGGCCTCGCTCAGCTGAGCGTCGCGTAACGCGTCGCAGCCCTTGCCCGCGCCTTCGCAGCCTCTTCCTCGCGGTTCTTCGGCGGGGTGGAACTGGTGAGGTGGTCGAGCAGGTGCTCGGTCGCGTGTGCGATCGCGGCGATGGCCTCGTCGAAGGCCTCCTGGTTGGCCCGCGAGGGATGGGTGGTGCCGGCGACCTTGCGGACGTACTGCAGCGCTGCGGCATGCACCTCGTCGTTGGTGGCGGGTGGCTCGAAGTTGTGCAGGACATGGATGTTTCGACACATGCGGGCGAGGCTAACCCGAACCGCGGCCCGCGCAAACCATCACCGCGTGGGCTTTATTGCTCCCGCACCCCGCACCCCAGCGACCAACGGCCCGCCTCGCTACCTTTCGGGCCAGGACGCTACCCGTCGACGCGTAGCGTCCTGCACCCACAAGTAGCGAGGCCAAGTAGCGAGGCGCGCAGTTCACTCGCCGGGCGGCGGGTTCGTCGAGGAGCGATGGATGATCGTGCACGGCTCGTAGGTGCGGGCGGGGAGTTCCCCGATCGTCCCCTCGAGGGTGTGCTGGGCGGCTATCCGGCCCATCTCGTAGAAGGGGATGCGGACGGTGGTCAGGGCCGGCGGCAGGTCGGCAGCGATCGGTTCGTCGTCATAGCCGACAACCGAGACGTCATCGGGGATCCGGATCCCGAGCCGGGCAAGGGCGAGGTACGCGCCGGTGGCCATCTGGTCGTTGCCGAGCAGCAACGCCGTCGGGGGCCTTTTGCCGCGCATCACGCGCAGGGTCAGCTCGTAGCCGGAGTCGATGCGGTAGTTGCCGAGGTAGATCGGGTGCCGGCTGGGGTCGAGTCCCGCGGCCTCCAGCCCATCCAGGTAACCCTGGATGCGCATCTTGGTCGCCCAGGCACCGTCGCGACCGGCGATGAAGGCGATGCGCTCGTGCCCCATCGCCAGCACGTGCTCCACGGCAGCGCGGCCGCCGGCGAGCTCGTCGGGAAGGATCGCGGGCAGGCGTCCGTCCGGGGTGAAAGCGTTGACCAGGAGGATCGGGACGTTGCTGCTGCCGACGTCGGGGAACTCCACTTGCCGAGTTCCCATTGCGGCGAAGATCAGGGCATCCACCTGGCGGTCGAGCAGGTCGTGAACCGCCATCCGCAGCCGAGTGGGGTTGC
>JBBRIY010000153.1:0-6716 GCA_038220215.1 Propionibacteriales bacterium | reverse complement strand
TCGAGCGCTGCTCGACCGGGGTGCCCACGTGGTGGTGGGGGATCTTGCCGACCTTGGCCAGACCCGGGACGTGGCCGCGCAGGTCAACCAACGGGGACGCATGGACGCGGTCATCCACAACGCCGGTGTCTACACCGGCCCCGCGGTGATGCCGGTCAATGTGGTCGCGCCCTATGTGCTGACGATGCTGGTGGATCGGCCGTCCCGGCTCGTGTTCCTCAGCAGCGGCGCGCACCGCGGCGGCCGTCCGCAGCTGTCCGGCCTCGACTGGGCAGGCGGTCAGTTCACCGGCTCCTACGGCGACAGCAAGTTGTTCGTCACGGCGCTGACCGTCGCCCTTGCCCGCCTCTGGCCGCAGGTGCTCAGCAATGCAGTCGATCCCGGCTGGGTGCCCACGCGTATGGGTGGCCCGAACGCTCCCGACGACCTGTACCTCGGCCACGTCACCCAGGAATGGCTCGCCACCAGCGACGATCATGCAGCCCTGACCTCCGGTGGCTACTGGCACCATCAGCAACGGAGCCAGCCACACCCGTCCGCCCTCGACGACGCCTTCCAGGCCGAGCTGCTGGAGGCGCTGGAGGCATTCACGGGGATCACCTTTCGCTGAGGGCGTATCAGCCGTCGGCCGGGAACAAGTCATGGTGAGGCGTGGTTGAGTCGGGTGCACTCAACTCTCGAAGGAAGTCCTCATGACCACAAAGCGGCTGCCTGTCCTGTTCCTTGATGACGTCGTCCTGTTGCCCGGCATGATCGTCCCGATTCCGCTCGACGAGGCGGCGAAGGCGGCCATCGACGCCGCCCAGACCTCCTCGGACGGGGAGCTGCTCGCCGCCCCGCGGCTGGAAGACCGGTACGCAGCCTTCGGCGTGGTGGCGTCGGTGGAACAGGTCGGACGGATGCGTGGCGGAGCGCCGGTGGCCGTCCTGCGCACCGGCGATCGCGCCCGCATCGGTAGCGGCGTGACCGGCCCCGGCGCAGCCCTGTGGGTGGAGGCCGAACCGGTCGAGGAAGCCGCCGTCACCGACCACATCCGCGAGCTCGCAGAGGAGTACAAGCGGCTCGTGGTTTCCGTGCTGCAACGGCGCGAGGCCTGGCAGGTCGTTGACACCGTCAGCGCCATCGAGGATCCCAGCGCTCTTGCCGACACCGCCGGCTGGGCGCCCTACCTCTCCAACGACCGCAAGCGGCAGCTCCTCGAGACGCCCGACATCGAGGCACGCCTCAACCAGCTCATCGAGTGGACCCGCGACCACCTGGCGGAAACAGAGGTCACCGACAAGATCACCGACGACGTCCGGGAGTCGGTGGAGCAGCGCAATCGCGAGTTCCTGCTGCGCGAGCAGCTCAAGGCCATTCGCAAGGAGCTCGGTGAGGGTGAGCCCGACGGCAGTGACGACTACCGCGCCCGCGTCGAGGCCGCCACGATGCCGGACGCCGTCCGCGAGGCCGCCCTGCGTGAGGTCGACAAGCTCGAGCGTTCCAGCGACCAGAACCCGGAAGCTGGGTGGATCCGCACCTGGCTCGACACCGTCCTCGAGCTCCCCTGGGGCATCAAGACCGACGACTCCACCGACCTCGAGGCGGCTCGCGCCGTCCTCGACGCCGACCACCACGGCCTCGATGAGGTCAAGGAACGCATCGTGGAGTACCTCGGCGTCCGGGCGCGCCGCGCCCAGCGCGGGCTCGAGGTCGTTGGCGGACGCGGATCCGGCGCGGTCATTTTGCTCGCCGGCCCGCCCGGCGTCGGCAAGACCTCCCTCGGCGAGTCCGTCGCCCGCACCCTCGGACGGAACTTCGTCCGGGTGTCCCTCGGCGGCGTCCGGGACGAGGCCGAGGTTCGCGGCCACCGACGCACGTACGTCGGCGCCCTGCCCGGACGCATCGTCCGCGCCATCAAGGAGGCCGGCTCGATGAACCCGGTCGTGCTGCTCGACGAGGTGGACAAGGTCGGCGCCGACTATCGGGGCGACCCGGCGGCGGCGCTGCTGGAGGTGCTCGACCCGGCACAGAACCACACCTTCCGCGACCACTACCTCGAGCTGGATCTCGACCTGTCCGACGTCCTGTTCATCGCGACGGCCAACGTGCTGGACACCATTCCGCAGGCCCTGTTCGACCGGATGGAACTCATCTCGATCGACGGCTACACCGAGGACGACAAGGTGGCCATCGCCCGCGACTTCCTGGTGCCGCGGCTGCTCGAACGGGCAGCGGTGACCGCGGACGAGGTCACGGTCACCGACGAGGCGCTCCGCGAGATCGCGGCGCACTACACCCGGGAGGCGGGCGTGCGGTCGATGGAACGGCTGCTCGCCAAGGCGTTCCGCAAGGTGGGCCTGAAGGAGTTGCCGGCGGTGATCGGCACCGAGTCGCTGAAGGACCTGATCGGTCGTCCACGCTTCCTGCCGGAATCACGCGAGCGGACCGCCGTCCCCGGTGTCGCTTCCGGTCTTGCCGTCACCGGGATGGGCGGTGACGTCCTCTTTATCGAGGCGTCCCTGCTACCGGGCACCACGACGTCGCTGACCATCACCGGCCAGCTCGGCGAGGTGATGAAGGAGTCAGCGCAGATCGCGCTGTCCTACGTCAGGGCGCATGCCACCGAGTACGGGATCTCCGCGGAGCAGCTCGACCATCCGCTGCACCTCCATGTGCCCGCTGGCGCCGTGCCGAAGGACGGGCCGTCAGCCGGGGTCACGATGACGACCGCGCTGGTGTCGCTCCTGACCGGCAGGAACGTTCGCGCCGAGGTCGGCATGACCGGCGAGGTGTCACTCACCGGCCGGGTGCTGCCGATCGGTGGGGTCAAGCAGAAGCTGCTGGCTGCGCAGCGCGCGGGCCTGACCGACATCTACCTGCCGCAGCGCAATGAGCCCGACCTCGACGACGTGCCGGCCGACATCCTGGGCGACCTGCGGGTGCACATCGTGTCCGACGTGCGGGAGATCCTGGAGTCGGCGCTGGAGCCTGCGCTCGCGACCGCCGCGGTGGCCGCCGCCGCCTGACTTGTGCCCTCCCACCACAGAAGCCGCCACTTGTCGCAGAAGCCGCCGTTGCAACGCCGGCTTCTGCGACAAGCGGCGGCTTCTGCGGGCTAGAGAACGCCGCCGGCCGCCTGCGGCGCGGACGAGTCCTGGCCCCCGTCACCGATCTGCTCCCGGGCGACGTAGTTCTCCAGGTCGAACAGGTTCTGGCCGGCGCGCTCGGCGACGTTGAGCAACGTGGTCATCGAGGCCACCTCCTCGACCTGCTCCTTGAGGAACCAGAGCATGAACTGCTCGCCGATCGGGTTGCCCTCGCTGCGGGCTGCGGTGAAGAGCGTCTCGATGTCGGCGGTCACCTGCTTCTCCTGCGCCAACGCGAGAGCGATGGGTTCCATGGCCGTTGCGAAGTCGTTGCGGACAGGATCAATGCCCGGAATCGTGACGGGGATGTCCCGGTCCAGCGCGTATTGGACCATCATCATCGCGTGGTTCCGCTCCTCGAGGGACTGCCGGTAGAAGTAGCGCGCGAGCTGCGGCAGGTCCTGGCGTGCGAACCAGACGGCCACTGCCGCGTACTGCTGCGAAGCTGCGAACTCGTTCTTGATCTGTGCTCCGAGGAGCTCTGAGAAGGTGGCCATGGTCCCACCCTAGGAGGCGCGCCGGAACGAGCGCGAGACCCTTGTCCGCGGTGGTGCGTCGGGTGTGCGGACTCAGGCGGGTGCCAGCCACTCCTTGACGGCCGCGACCAGAGCGGCCACGCCCACCGCGAGGGTCGGTTCGATCACGGGCGCGTACTGGGGTGAATGGTTGGACGGGATCCCGGCCATGATCGTGAGCAGTTCCGTGGACGTCGTGGCGCCGGCGAACAGCGCGGGGTCGGCCCCGCCAAGGATCCAGAAGACGCACGGCACCTCGGCGGTCAGGGCGAAGACCCCCACGTCCTCACTGCCCGTGACCGGGCCCGGATCGATCACGGCGCCCTCACCGAAGACACCCCGTAGCACGGCGGTCGTGCGCGCGGAACCCTCCAGGTCGTTGTAGAGGAACGGGAAGGAGTCCACGAGCTCCACGACCGGCGGCCTGGGCGCGTTGGATGCCGCAGCTTCGGCGTGGACGATCCGCTCGATCGCGGCGAGGATGCGCTCCCGGACGGTGACGTCGTAGGTACGCACATTGATCTCGAGCTCCGCGGTGTCGGGGATGATGTTCACCTTTGTCCCCGAATGCAGCGTCCCGATGGAGACGACGGCGGTGTCGGTGCCGGCCACCTCGCGAGACACGATGGTCTGCAGGCGCATCACCACGGCAGCGGCCATCACGATCGGGTCGATGCACGCCTCGGGGCGCGAGCCGTGACCACCCTTGCCGAAGAACGTGACCTTGAGGGAATCGGACGTCGCGAACGCCGCTCCCGGATGCAGGCCGATCATCCCGGCGGGCATGGGCCCCACATGCTGGCCCAGCACCACGTCTGGCCGCCCCAGCCGTTCATAGATGCCGTCGGCGATCATGGCGCGGGCACCGGTGCCAAGCTCCTCTGCGGGCTGGGCCACGGCCATCACCGTCCCGGACCACCCGTCGTCGGACGCCAGTTCGGCCGCAGCCCCCAGCAGGCAGGTGACGTGCACGTCGTGGCCGCAGGCGTGCATCACCGGCATGTCCGCGCCGTTCGGGTCGGTGCCGCGGGCCGTGCTGGCGTAGTCAAGGCCGGTTTCCTCCAGGACGGGCAACGCGTCCATGTCGGCGCGCACGAGAACCGTTGGCCCCTCGCCACGGCGCAGGACCCCGACCACGCCGGTGCCGCCAACGCCAGTGGTGACCTCGTAGCCCAACGCAGAGAGGGATTCTGCGACGATCCCTGCCGTGCGCGTCTCCGCAAAGGAGAGTTCAGGATTGCGATGCAGGTCGCGGTACAGGTCGGCAAGGGCGTGCGCGCTGGGCCGGGAGGTGATGGCGACGTCGGTGCTCACAAGTACTCCTCCCGCGGCAACCATTGCAGCGTCGGCCCAGCTTAGGGCTGGAGCCTTGCCGCGCACCGTTCTTGACCGTGTTCGGTCAACAACGGAGCACGATCAGCGGCTCAGGTGGCCCGCAGCGCGGCGACCTCCGCGGCGGAGGTTCCGGAGTCGAGCAGGAAGGTGAGGCACCGGTCGGCCTCGTCCTGCTCGTCGATGGCGGCGGCGGCCTCGGCGAGCGCCAGCAGCGCCCGCAGGAATCCCTGGTTGGGCTCGTGGGATGCCGGGATCGGTCCCTGCCCCTTCCAGCCGGCACGGCGCAGCGCGTCAAGACCGCGGTGGTAGCCGGTGCGTGCGTAGGCGTAGGCGGCCACCGGATCGGCAGCGGACTGCGCCTCCTCCGCAAGGAGGGCCCACAGGATCGAGGCGGCCGGGGCGGCGGGGACGGCACCGCGGGCGGGGGAGCCGGCGGCCAGGGCTGCGCGCGCGACCGCGTCCGGCCCTTCGACGGGCAGGAAGGTCGGTGCGGGGCCGGGCAAGAGGTTCTGGTGGGTCATGACGCCAGTCTGCCGTGACGCCCGGATGGGGGCGAGCGGTCCCGGCGACACCCGTCCAGAACCGGAATGGCCGGCTTCCCGGATTGGGGAGGTGAATGATAAACACCACGGACCACCGAGATGAGGAGCCTGACATGTCCACCAACGCCTACGAGCTTGATCTCGCCAATGTCGAGAAGGCAGTGATCAACACGGTCCGGGCTGCTATCGGGGCGAGTGGTGTGGTCTCCCTCCTCGTCGGTCTGCTGATTTTGGTCTGGC
Source organism: Propionibacteriales bacterium (assembly GCA_038220215.1). GTDB lineage: Bacteria > Actinomycetota > Actinomycetes > Propionibacteriales > Propionibacteriaceae > Propionicimonas. Next base: position 956 of record JBBRIY010000153.1, on the reverse strand, counting down.
CGGTGAAGACCGCCGTCGTCGTTGCCGGCATCATCGCGGTCTATGCCCTCATCGCCGGGCTCGTGAACCTCGCCATCGGGATCTTCAGCCGCTCGCTGGGCGGCTGGGCACGAGTCGGGTACCTCGTCCTGGGAGCGGTCTTCCTCGTCGCTGCCGTCGTCTCCTTCGCCAACCTCGGCGCGGCAGCCGCCGGCCTGGCTGTCCTCATTGGTGTTCTCGTCGGCATCTCCTGGATCATCGAGGGCGTCGTCGGGCTGGCCATGCTGGGCGATTCCGCCTCGAAGGTGTGGACGATCATCTATGCACTCGTCAGCGTCGTCGGCGGCATCGTGCTGCTGACCTCCCCGCTGTGGGGCGCCGCCCTGCTCTGGGTGCTGATGGGGGTGACACTGCTCGCGCTGGGCGTCGTGCAGATCATCCGGGCCTTCCGCTTCGGCTCGAAGCTCGCCGTCACCGCCTGAGCCGCGCACAAGGACCCCAGGGTGGAGCAGCCCTGGCGCCCGGAGACCGGCTAGATCGTCGTGACCTTGACGTCCTTCGGTGACGTGGTCGAGCTGCCGCGGGATTCCCCGGCGGCGACGATGGCCTCGAGCATGCCGCGGAAGATGAAGTGGTGGAACGGCAGCATGGCGTACCAGTACAGCCGACCGAACAGGCCCTTGGGACGGAACCACGCGGTCTGCACGATTCGCTGCGAGCCATCCTCGGTCTCGATCTTCCACCCCAGCCAGGCCTCGCCGGGCACCTTCATTTCCGCCGCCAGCTGGAGCATGCGGCCGGGTTCGATGGCTGCCACCCGCCAGAAGTCGATGGTGTCGTGCAGGCGCACCTGCTCGGGGTGGCGGCGTCCCCGGCGCAGGCCGACTCCGCCGAACACCTTGTCGATCAGCCCGCGCACCTGCCACGCCCAGTCGAGGGAGTAGTAGCCGACCTTGCCGCCGATCCGGGCGAACGCC
>JBBRIY010000152.1:0-6729 GCA_038220215.1 Propionibacteriales bacterium | reverse complement strand
ACGAAAGCACCCATCTGGCTACGGGAGTTGTTCGCCTCGATCACGTCCGGCGCGTCAGGCCCGGTCAGCACCAGGCGTCCGGTCTTCTGCAGGTCGTCGAAGGACTGCGCGTGCCGGTCGAGCGTGATGTTCGGGTACTTCGCCTGAAACTGCTTGTTGAGCTCAGTGATCTCGTCGGCCTGCCCGCCACGCACCTCCTGGTCCCAGATGGTCAAGGTGACGTCGCCCATCGAGGCCGGGTCGATGTTCACCGACGCCCGTGGGGTGGCCGGGGCGGTGGTTCCCGTGGTGCCCACTCCGGGTGCGCAACCAACGGTGAGCGCCAGCAGCGCCACCCCTAACCCGCCGGCAACTGCACGCCTCCAGTCGACGTGGCCGCCGGTCAGATGTGACTTCACTTCTTCTCCTCTCGGGGCCACCTGTTGTGGTGGCCCGAAACTCTTCACAGGTCGGACAGTTGGGCGATGGTCGCGTACGCGCGCCGGACCGACCGCCCTTCGTGGTTGTTCAGGTGTTCGGCAAGGAAGCCGTAGCTCTGCGTCAACGCCTGCGCGGCGGGGTTCTGTTCCGCGGCTGCCCGCGTGGTGCGCAGCCACCAGTCGGCGATGTCGCCCCAGCCGGGTGCGGCAAGACCGCCGCCGAACTGCTGCACGGCGAGGGAGGACGCCAGCGAAGCGAACCGCAGGCGCTCGGTGAGCGGCCACCCCCCGAGGGTGCCGAACACGAGGGCGGCGGCGAACACGTCACCGGCGCCGGTGGGGTCCAGCGCGGGAACGTCCAGCGCGGGGACGGACGCCTGCTCGCCGGTGGTCTGGTCGATCGCCATCGACCCCTGGTACCCGCGGGTGACGACGGCGAGCGGCACCAGTTCGGCAAGCCGGGACAGTGCGTCCGATGCGCTGTCGGTACGGGTGTAGGCCATTGCCTCGACCTCGTTCGGGGTGAAGGCGTGGCACCCGGCGAGCCGGCGGAGGACGGCGCGGTCCCACACCTCCGTGGGGTCCCAGCCGACGTCGGCGAACACCAGGGCCCCTGCCGCGCGGCTGGGCTCCCACCACGGATCGTCGTCGAGTTCGGTGATCACTGCCCGCGGGATGGGCGGGTTGTCGCCGAGCATCGTCGTGGTGGAGATCGGCGCCTCGTGGCCGTGGGTGACCATGGCCCGGTCACCGTCGTAGGCCATCGAAACGGTGACAGGGCTGTGCCAGTCGGGGATCGTGCAGGACATGCTGAGGTCGACGCGTTCCTGGCGGCCAAGGACGTCGCGGCACCAGTGCCCGTAGCCGTCGTCGCTGAACGCCGCCACCAACGACGTGCGCAGGTCGAGGCGAGCGGTCGCCATGGCCAGGTTCGCGATCCCGCCGGGGGAGGAGCCCATGCCTCCGGCCCATACTTCGTGTCCGGGCCAGGGTGCATGCGGCAGGTCGGTGAAGACGATGTCGATGAAGACCATGCCTGAGAGCAGCACGTCAACGCCAGGTGCGTCACTGGGCGTGCTTGGCAGGGGAGTGGTCAGGTGTGCCACGTCCACAGAATCGCACAGAACTCGTACGCCTCCCAATCAACTTCATGCAGCGCGATGCGCGTAACTGCGCGAAACTGAGCGTTACGATGTGCTCATGCTCACCGACACCCGGCAACGCGCGATCCTGCGGCGCCTACGGACCCACGGCGACGTGGCCGTCCCGGTGCTGGCGGACGAGTTCGGCGTCAGCCTTTCGACCATTCGTCGTGACCTGGCGTCACTCAGCAGTGATGGGCTGTTGCGGCGGGTGCGAGGTGGTGGCAGCTCGGTGGAGGACGACGGGAACACCTTCGACGCTCTCGACACCCGTGATCGTCGCTGCCTCGCTGACACGGAGGCGGTCGCCGATCGTGCGGCCGCCCTGGTCGAGGACGGCCAGATCATCTGCCTGGACAGCGGGGCCACGACGGCCCGGCTGGCGCGGCGGTTGCGCGACCGTCGCATCACGGTCATCACGTCCAGCCTCGCCGTGGTCGACGAACTGCGGCACGCTTCGGCGCCCGAACTGGTGGTGCTCGGCGGAGTGCTGCGCACCACGTACCAGTCGCTGGTCGGGGAGCTGACCGGGCAGGCGCTGGCCCAGCTGTCGGCGAACCTGTGCTTCCTCTCCACGTCGGGGGTGAACGCGGCGGGCCAGGTGCTGGACGCCACGGGGATCGAAGTCGGCGTGAAGCGGGCAATGCTTGCCGCCGCTGAACGCAGCGTCCTGCTGGCGGACCGGAGCAAGTTCCCCGGGACCGGGCTGCTGGCGGTCTGCGAAGCCAGGGAGATCGACGTTCTGGTGACCAACAAGGGTGCCGATCCCGGCACGCTTGCACGCATGACCAACGCCGGCACGGAGGTTCTTCACGCATGAAGCTCACCCTGATCGGGGGCGCCGGCTTCCGGGTGCCCCAGGTGATCGAAGCAGTCGCGCGGTCCGGCCCGGTGGACGAGCTGGCCCTGGTCGACACCGACCCGGGGCGGCTCCGCACGATGCTCGACGTGGCCGCGCAGCTACCGGCTGCCCGCGGGCTGAAACTGACCGCTGGCACCGACCTCGCCGAGGGTCTCGCCGGCACCGACTTCGTGTTTTGTGCGATCCGGGTCGGGGGCGCCGCCGGACGGGTGGCGGACGAGCGCGTGGCACTCGACCTCGGCGTCCTGGGGCAGGAGACCACCGGGCCGGGCGGGCTGGCGTACGCGCTGCGCACCGTCCCGGTCATGCAGCAGATCGCGCGCACCGTGCGTGCGGTCGCGCCGCAGGCGTGGTTCGTGAACTTCACCAACCCGGCGGGCATCATCACCGAGTCGCTGCGCCCCATTCTGGGTGATCGCGTCGTGGGGATCTGCGACACGCCCATCGGACTGATGCGACGGGCGGCCGCGGCCGTGGGCGCAGGAGACCGGGCGGACTCGCTGCGGTACGACTATGTGGGCCTGAACCACCTGGGCTGGCTGCGGACCCTGGAGGTCGACGGGATCGACCGGCTGCCGGGGCTGCTGGCCTCGCCCGAACTGGAAGGCATCGAGGAGGCCCGGCTGGTCGGCCTCGACTGGGTGCGACAGCTGCGAGCGCTCCCGAACGAGTACCTCTTCTACTACTACTGCAACCGCGAGGCCGTGGCCCGCATCATGGCTGCGCCGTCGACCCGGGGAGAGTTCCTCGCAGCCCAGCAGGAACGGTTCTATGCGGACGCGGCGGGCCGGCCAGACCAGGCGCTCACGCTCTGGCAGGCCACCAAGGACCAACGGGAAGCGACCTATATGGCCGAGGCCCGCGAGGAGGACGAGGAGCGCGGCGCCGATGACGGTGAGGGCGGGTACCAGGCCGTCGCGCTCGACCTGATGACGGCGCTGTCCGGAGGAAAGCCGACGTCAGCGATCGTCAACGTGGCGAACCTCGGCACCGTGCCCGGCCTGCCCGAGGAGGCGGTGGTCGAGGTGCCGTGTGACGTCGACGCCGACGGCCTGCACCGGCGTCCGGTCATGCCCCTCACCGGCCACATGCTGGGCCTGGTGCAGTCGGTGAAGGCCGTCGAGCAACTGACGATCCGGGCTGCGGTTGAGCATTCGGCTGACCTTGCCTGGGAGGCGTTCGCCACCCATCCGCTGGTCGGCTCGGTCAGCCTCGGGCGGCAGTTGCTGGACGGTTACCGCCAGCGCATCCCTGGGGTCGCCAGCGCGCTCGACTAGCGAGATCACAAGCAGATCGCTTGTGGGTATCTTGCGGAGTGTCAGGCTTCGCCCCGCACCGCTTCACCTTCCTGGCCTGGGACTTCACGTTTCCCCTAGGGGTAGCCGTGCTGTTCGCAGGCATCGGCGGGGCCCTCATCACCGCGACGGTGGGAACCGTCCGGATGGTCGTCCTCGGTCGCACCGCCCGGAAGCTGGGCCGCGCTTCCGGGCCTGGATCGTGAAGGTTCCGACGAGGACGGCGAGGTTTTGCCCGCCGACGGTTCGGGTACCAGACATCTCACGACACCGAACTGAAGGAGGATGACATGGGTGCAGACGACAAGTTGAACAATGCGGCCGAGGAGGCCAAGGGCAACGTCAAGGAGGGCGCAGGCAAGCTCACCGACAACGAGAGCCTCGAGGCAGAAGGCAAGGGCGACCAGGCCTCCGCCAACCTCAAGCAGGCCGGCGAGAAGGTCAAGGACGTCTTCAAGTCCTGACCCCAGCGCGTGAACGTCGCCCGTCGTCTCCTTCCCCCGGGACGGCGGGCGACTCGCGTTCAGGGGTACGTGTACACCCATGAGCGAACTACCCGAAGAACAGGCCGTGGAACACCGGGCGCATCTGCTGCCCGAGGAGGTCGCCGCCGGCAGTGACGACCCCGAAGCGCAGGCGGAGGCGATCCTGGAGGAATCGCAGGAGCGCACCCTGCATCCCGAGAAAACCCGGGACGAGTCGTCGCAGACTCCCTGAGGACCGAATTGGGGACAGTTCCTACTCGGTCCACGCGAAGTTTGGACCGAGTAGGAACCGTCCCCAACTCGGTCCGTGGCTGCGAGCGTTTGCTGTGGGGGCGTCAGCTGGGAATCGCGCGTTCTGCCGATCCAGACAAGGCCTCCGCTAGGCTGCGGGCTGTCCGCCCGGGGGCGGGCCAGCGTTCGCGGGGAGGTGAGCAGGGTGGCCACCAGGGATGACGTCGCTCGGCTGGCCGGCGTCTCCGCGAGCACCGTCTCCTACGCCATCAGCGGCCGCAGGCGGATCTCCGACGCGACCAGGGAGCGGGTCCTCGCTGCGGTGCGGGAACTCGGTTATACCCCGAACGCCTTTGCCCGTGGTCTTGCCGGCGCACGCAAGGGAATTCTGGCGTTGAACTACCCCCTCCGTGACGGCTGGTCCCCCATGGAGGTTCGCTACATCGAGACCGCCACCGCCGCGGCGCACGCGAGCGGTTTCCACCTGCTCCTGTGGCCCAACGCCGCCAACGACCTGACCACGCTGACCGAGCTGATCGCCCAGCAGCTCGTGGACGGCGTGGTGGCGATGGAGGTGGAATGGAACGACCCCCGCATCGCGCTCTTCCAGGACCTCGGCGTCCGGTTCGTCCTGCTGGGCCGCACCGCCGACCCGTCCGGCCTCGCGTATGTCGACACCGACTTCCGGGCGACCGCCCGGTCGGCCCTGGAGTACCTGGTCGATCGCGGGCACCGCGACATCCTGTTCGTCGGGGAGGCCCGGTTCGACGAGGGCCACGGGCCGATGGTGCGCACCCTCGCGGAACTCGAGGAGAGTGCTCGCCGCTTCGGCGTGACGCTGCACACCTTTAATGGCCCCCGGTCGTACCGCACCGGCCAGGAGGCCTTCGGTCGCCTCGGGCCGGCCGGAAGGACGACCGCCGTCGTCAGCTTCAACGAAAGGGCGACGATCGGGCTGATGCACGCCGCCCAGCTCGACGGGCGTCGCATCCCCGACCAATTGTCGGTGCTCTCGATCGGCATGGGCGAGGATGCAGCCGAGCTCGACCCGCCCCTGACGACGTTGACCCCTCCGGTTGCCGAGCTCACCGAAGCCGCAATCAGGCTGCTGGTCGCCGACGTGGAGGGACACCCGGTGGCCCGCTCTCACGTACTGCTGGACGCCAGGCTGGTGGAGCGGGCCAGCGTCCGCACCATCGAATAGCAGCATTTCCTTGCACGCTGGAGATTGCCGTGCCAACATGTGTTGACGCGGTTTGTCGACGCGCGTCGAATGCCTCTCGTGGAGAGTGGGAACGCCGATTTCAATGACGAAGATCACAACGGTCCGGGCAGCACTGAAAGCCATCGCCAGCGAGGGTTTGAACACTCGCGGGCTGTTCCAGCTGGGCTCGGCCATGGGCCCGGCGAACTTGTACCTCGCGGGCGTCGATGCTCCCGCCGGCTTCGAGCCGATCCGCCGGACCGACAGCGCCGGCCGGAGCTGGCTGATGGCTTTCACCATTCCGAACCCCAGCAGTCTGGTGGGGACCGCGGAATCCCAGGTGCGCTACCAGGAGATCACCGGCGCCGCCCTCCTCCGGCTCGCCAGCGGCGACGGCAGTTGCCTCGTGCTGGAGGCGAACCTGCCACTGGAGTGCCGCATTCCGCCCCGGGCCACCCAGTCGCTGCAGGTCGCCGCCGGCTACACCGAGGCCCTGGTCTCCAGTGGGGCCGCGGCGAGTTCCACGCCAACCCGGCGTACGGCGACGTCCCAGCGTCCGGCCGTGGCTTGGGGGCTTCTCGCCTCCTGAGGATCGCCGATGGGTGGAGGGGCCAGCCGATGGGTACGTGAGGCACAGGTCCGATGCTCGCCCGGGCTAGTGCCGGACCAGGCGCGCCGGTTGAATCCACAGCCGACGCGCCGACCCAGCTACCCGTCGCCCCGTGGGAGGACATCATGGACCTGGACCTCGACGTGAACCTGGCGGCGAGCGAGCGCCGCGTCGCTGCTGCCCGCATTGCTCGGGATCTCGCCGCAGAGGACGACCTGGTGACCCTGCTCGGGGTGGCCAAGCATGGCCTCGGCGAACTCTTCGACGGCGAGTGCACGATCCAGGTGGGCGTCGCGACTGATGCGATGGCCGACGGTGAGCCGGAGTGGATCCCCTCCGAGGGACTGCGCGACGAGGTGATGATGGGGCTGTCGGGACCGCCGAATCCTGACGTCGTGAGTGAGCGGGCCGGCATCGTGCTCGTACCTCACAGTGACAGCGGGGTGTGCCGGGCCTGGGTGCAGTTCGCCGAGCCCCGCCG
>JBBRIY010000151.1:0-6765 GCA_038220215.1 Propionibacteriales bacterium | reverse complement strand
AGCACCAGGTGCACGGCCCACTGTCCGGGGTTCTTCAGCAGCTGGACGTACCCGTTGGCCGGCAGCCAGTGCAGCCAGACCGCGAAGACCAGGACCAGCAGGATGCCGCCCCAGAAGACAGGCACGGCCATGCCGAGCTGGGCGGCAGCGCTGATCGTGAACCCGGGCCAGGATCGCCGTTTGAGCGCTGCGACCATGCCGGCCGGAATCGCGATCAGCAGTGACCCGATCAGGCCGAACAGCACGAGCCACATCGTGACGGCGATGCGTGGGCCGAGCAGGGTCAGCACCGGGATGCCGTTCAGGTGCGAGTGCCCGAAGTCGCCGGAGAGGATCCCGCCGAGCCAGCTGAGGTACTGCGCCGGCAAGGGCCGGTCGAGGCCCAGCTGCGCGCGGAGCCGCGCCACGGACTCTGGCGTCGCGTCGGTGCCCAACAACACCTGGGCGACGTCGCCGGGCAGGGCGTTTGTGAGGAGGAAGATCAGCAGCGACGCGCCGAAAAGGCTGACAACGAACACCCCCGTCCGCCGGGCAATGCGCAGCGCAAGGTGCATGGTTGTGCCGTTGCCGCCCTACCGGCTGGTGATCGTGGTCAGGTCGAAGCTCAGCGTGGTGGCGTTCTGGGCCACCCCGGTGATCGTGGACTTGGTGATCGCCAGGTTCGGTAGCGCGAACAGCCAGATGGCCGCTGCCTGGTCGGCGAGTTCCCTCGTCGCCTGCTTCATCAGCTCATTGCCTTCTTCTTCACTGGGCGCCTCGACTGCGGCTGCGTACAGCTGGGCGAACAACGGGTCCTTGTAATGCCAGTAGTACTTGGGGTTTGCGAAACTGCCGAGGTCACGGGCCTCCACGTGCGCGACGATCGTCATGTCGTAGTCACCCTTGGTGAAGACCTCATCGAGCCACCGGGTGAAGTCGAGTTCGTCGACGGTGACCTTCACGCCGATATCGCGAAGCTGGCTGGCCACGTACTGGGCCGATTTCACCGCGTACGGGATCACCGGCACGCGCAACCGGAGAGTGAGCGGGCTCTTCTCGGTATAGCCGGCGGTCTTCAGCAGGGACTTGGCCGTGACCGGGTCGTAGGCATTTGTTCCAGACAGGTCTTCGTACCACGGGTCGGTGGGCACAGCCATGCTGCCGATCAGGGTTCCCTGACCGTTCCAGACGGTGTCGATCAGGTCCCGGCGGTTGATCCCCATCGTGAGTGCCTGGCGCACCTCGAGCTTGGCCAGCGCCTTGCCGTCATGGTTGAGGCCGAGGACGACTTCACCGTTGGTGGTACCCGTCGTGATGGTGAACCGGCTGCTGTCGGCGAACTGGGAGAGCGCATCGGGTGACTGGAGGTTGGAGATGACGTCGAGGTCGCCGCTCAGCATGGACGCGACTTGGGGGTTCGGGTCGGCGCTGTAACGGAACGTCACCTCGTCGAAGCGGGCCGGGTTCCCCCAGTACTTCGCGTTGTCGGCCAGCACCACGCTCTCGCCTTGGGTGTGCGACTTGACGACATACGGCCCGGAACCGCCGCTCGCTGTGGCGAGATCACCGGTGAACGCCGGGTCGAGGATCATGCCCAGGGTGGAGGACATGTCGTACAGCCACATCAGCGAGGGCTGCGTCAGCGTCACCTGCACCTGGTCAGCGCCAGTCGCCTCAGCGCTCGAAACGACGGCCAGCTGCGCACGCAGGGTCTCTGTGATCTTGGCGTCGGCCTTGAGCCGGGTGATGTTCGCGACGACAGCCGCCGCGTCCACCGGGGCGCCGGAGGCGAACTTCGCCGCCGGGCTCAGGTGGAAGGTGTAGGTCGTGCGATCGGGGCTGACCTCCCAGGCCTGGGCCAGCAGCGGCTTGATGTTGCCGCTCGAGTCAACCTTCACGAGGGTCTCGTACACGTTGTACAGCAACACCTGCGGTATCGACGCCGCAGGGTTGTGCCACGGGTCCATCGACGCCGGCTCCAGGGTGGCGCCCACGGACAGCGTCCGCTCGGCAACGCTGGGTGATGAGGGAGAGGCAGCCGGGGTACAGGCCGCGAGGATCGAGGTGAGCGCCAGTCCGAGGGCCACAGCGAGTGTCCTGGTCGGGATGGAGCGGGAACGCCGGGACGAAGCGGCGGCGTTGGTCATCTGCCCTCCACGGGATCTGTCCCCGCGGCGCGAGGAAGCGCACCGAGTCTAGCGGAGGGCCTCCGCCTTCCCGGGAGGCGTCGTGCGGGCGCCGATTTGGGAAACCGAGCAGGTCTCACCTAAACTGAAGGAACCGGCGCGGGGTGGAGCAGCTCGGTAGCTCGCTGGGCTCATAACCCAGAGGTCACAGGTTCAAATCCTGTCCCCGCTACGACGAAGAACCCGCTTTTGACAAGGCCAAACAGCCAAGTTGGAAGCGGGTTCTTTCATGCCTGCGCAAGATATGCGCAACGAGCGAACCGGTCCATGGGCAGCTTCCACGCCACCTCGGACTGCTCCGAGCCGGCGGGAGCGAGTCTGGCGTGGCCACAGTGCCGCCCGCCAGCCGCCAATACGGACCCAATCAGCCGAACCAGCGACGAGCGCTCGCCAGGCCCTCAGCTCGACTATTGCCGGAGTGAGCACTCCCTTGATGAGCCACTTCGTGACTCGGATCACAGAGTCTTCGGTCGGCGACCTAAGCCCAGTTGGTCTCCGTCTGGGCGTGCTGCATGGTCTGGTCGGGCGCCGGGTCGGGCGCCGTCATTCGAGAGCGCCGGGCTGCGGGCAGACGTGCCCCTCCGGGTTCATGGGGTAGCCGCACAACGGGCAGCTGCGCCGCCCCGCGCCGACCACCTCGAGAGTGCGCTTCGAGAACGCGCGGGCCATGCCGACCGGGATGCGCACCAACAGCGCCTCGGGCGGCTCGACCTCGATGGGCTCCGAGCCGAACTCGTCGGGGTCGACGTCGTTGACGTCGGCCATGGCGTAAGCCTCGATGACAATCTGCGCGGTCGTCGGATCCCAACCGAGGCCCATGGTCCCCGTGCGGAACTGCGTGTCGAGCGGCTGCTCGAGCGGGTCGTTGTCGACGAGCTCGACGGGCATCGAGTCCGGAACTCTGAAGGGGTTGCCCTCGGTGGACCTCAGCTCGTCGAGCACCTCGTCGATCTTCTCGGCGAGGAGGGCGGACTGCTCCTTCTCGAGGGCGACGGTCACGATCCGGGCCCTGGTGCGGGCCTGCAGGTAGAACTCGCGGGCACCTGGTCGCCCGATGGTCCCGACCACGAGTCGATCCGGCCAGTCGAAGTTATGGACGATTGTGGGCATGGGGATATTTTAGGAGCCCGGTATTGGTGGCGAGGGCGCTTGGCCGGGCGGGGCCGTAGCGATGGTCGAGACAACGGGAGCCGACGTGGATGCGTTGGAACAGACGACCGATCATGACTCGCCGACCCCAGGGTGAGCGACGGATCGCCGGTATCTCTGGGCGATGCGGGCGAAGGGTTCCGTCGTGATCACGCCCCCGGGTGCGTCTTCTCGGCGCGGTCGCAGGATGGGCAGTCCGATCGCGATCAGCAGGATGCCGGTGAGTGGCGTTGCGACGCTCGAGTAGGTGGCGACCGCGAAGGGGGCCGCCCCGACGACGAGTAGCCCGATGGCGAGTGTTCGGGATCGGGTCCGAATCGCGAGTGCGCCGAGCACCGCGACTGATCCGGCGATTCCGAGCAGTCCGACCGTCCCCATGGCAGTCAGGCCCAGTGAGAGGTAGACGGCGGCGAGGATCACGAGCAGCGTTGGTGGCCAGTTGCGGATGATTGCCGCCGAAACCGATCCTGTGCTGACGGCGCTCCGTCCGGCCAGTCCCCCCGAGGCCAGCGCTGCCACAGCCGCCGGCACCCAGGCCAAGCCGGCCGTCGTGAGGCCCAACATGGCGGTGATGAGGAATGCTGATGCGATCGCCAGACGACCGTCCGTGGTTGTCGCCCGGGTCGTGGCGATCGAGGCGAGGCCAAGGAAAGCAGCGAGTATGAGGGTGACGATTCCCAGCATCAAGGGGTCGTTCTTGTTCCCCGTCCACGGGGTCGTTCCGGTCGCGAGCTGCAGGATCCCGGCTGCCCCACCGAGCAAGCCGGCGACAAACCCGGAGCGGCGGGCGAGGAGGAGATCTGGGGTCATCTCGACACCTCCTGGATGCTGCGTCGTGGGCTGGACAGCGAGGCGATCGTCGGGGTTCCGACACGGAACGCGCCGAGTACGGTCCGAACACCCGCGAGCGCTTGGAGGGGAGCGTCGAAGGGGCTGGGTCGGCCAAGTTGTTCGTCCCGGTCGATTCGCTCGGTGACCTGGTTCATGTGTTGGAACCCCAAGCCGTTCGCCGACGCCCAGAGGTGGGTCCGCTGCAGCAGGCGACCGCCGACAAGCCGGTCACGCAGGATTCCGGGTTCGTCGACGAGGATGAGGCCAAAGGCCGCCGCGGACGTCGCCTGTGCACGTGTCCGGTCGAGGAAGGTTGCGTCAGCTGAGGTGCGCTCCGTTGGCGGCAGGATCTTGCCGAGCGTCCTGATCACTGGCGGCAGGCCGACCCCGTCGATGTTGAGGCCGTCACGGTGGGCCTGAACCTCGTCCCAGCTGCTTCGCCACCAGGAAAACGAGTCCGTCGACTGGTCCTCGTCGGCGTTGTGGGCACGGGTGGCCTCGACGAGCAGATCGGCGAACGCCCTTCGGTCTGGATCGCTGGTCAACCAGTGGATCCGGGCAGGTGCGACGGCGTCCTCCGCGAGCGCGCCCATGGTGGCGAGCGACCCTTCGGCGATCTGGTCGGCGGTGTATTCGGAGCGGTTGCTGCGACGGATCGGGATCGCCTCGTACAGGGGGTCACGCACCACCGGGCCGGCCGCGAGGCCGATCGTGGCGACACGATCGGACCCGTCCCGCGGGTCGAGTGTCACGCGAGGCGCATATCCCTGGGCGCGCGCCGCCAGGACCATGTTCTCCAGGGCACAACCAAGACTCACATCGAGCTCCCGGAGCAACGGATCATTGGCGCCGGTCGTCCGCGCGTGGTCGGCGTAGACGTCGATCCGGTCTGGGCTGATGCCGAAGGCCCAGGGTTGGCTGTTGTGCGCGTTGGCGGCCAGGATCGCAGAGCCGACGATCGCCTCGGGGCCGCTGAGGTCCGGCCACCTGTGCAACGGGTCGAACGCCGGCCCGCGCCCTTCCGAGAAGACACCCTCGTCGTAGGCACGGTAGGCGAGCCCGGCATCGGCGATCACGAAGACGGTCGCGGCACCGATCCCCACGCGCCGCAGGAACGATCGCCTTGCCAGCCGCGGATTCGGCACGATTTCGCTTTCAGTGTCCACTTCAACTCTCCTTGGTCAACAGTCCGGCGAAGCCGGCCGGTGTCAGATATGGGCGAAGCAGGGCGACGATCACGTCGACACCCCGGCGCACCTCGGCGTCATCGGCGGGGTCACCGATGATCTCGAGGTGCCCCATCCAGTGCTCGCCGACGAGCCAGGCGCCTTCGAGCACTTCTGCGAGCGCGTCGCGCATCCCGGTTTGCAGGACTCCTCCGTCGATCAGGTGATCTGCGAGGATCGCCAGCTCGTCACGCCGCCGCCGGTACACGGCTCGGTAGCGCTCCTGCAGTTCGGGGTCCCGGGTCATCAGGGCGCGGAGCTCGCGCCCGAAGAAGCGGAAGCGCCAATGAAGGTGGAACGAGGTTTCCAGGATGGTTGCCAGATCGCCTGAGGTGGGTTGTCGGCCCCGGGGCAACTGCCAGACCGTGTCCCACTCGCCGACCATCCGGTCGTGGATGGCACGGATGATCGCTTCCTTGTCCCGGAAGTGGTAGTAGAGGTTGCCCGGACTGATCCCCAGCTCTCGCGCGATGCGGTTGGTCGACACGGCTGCCACGGTCTGCTCGTTGAACAGACTGGTCGCCGTCTCGACGATCGCTTCCTTCGTGTCCCGTGCCATCAGTGCCTCTCTAGGTTTATTACTCTAGAGTATAGAGCTCACACTCTAATCTTCAAGTTGCCCCAGTCGCGCGCTGCTCAAACGGAGCCAGATCCGGGCGCCGTCAGCGGTTGCGAAGGTCGTCGGTGTGTAGTGCAGGTCGTCGGTGTGTAGTGCAGGTCGTCGTCGTGACCGTTGACCATCGGCGCGAGGTGCATCGAACCTGACCTCCGCCCTCCAGATGTGACGCACCCTCAACGTCGACGGAAGGAGGACTGACGTGTCAGCTACCACGGGAACGGGTAGTGGGATGCTGGCCATTGGGGCGATTCTCGCCTTCGGCGTACGGGACGCGGTCCCCTGCGTGAGCTAGACCATGATCGGCGGGTGATGATCTGTGCACAGCGATGCCTCCACGGCGGGAGACAGCGGCCGGTCCACCAGCGGGTCAGCAGACTTCCGGCCGAACCGCTGGACATCCTTTCGCCAGTCCATCTCGCTGCCGGGCCACTGGACCCGCACCCTCGTGCTGGTGATCATCGGCCTGATCGCTCTGGGCTATCTCAGCCAGGTGTTCAGGTACTTCCACCTGGACTTCCGCGGACTGCACAGCCTGGAGCGGCTCTTCTTCTACGACCTCGAGGGCAACATCCCCACGTGGTTCTCCTCGATCCTGCTGTTCCTGTGTGCCGAGCGCGCGTGGCGGGTGGCCTCGGCCGCGCGTGCCTCCGGTAACCGCTGGCACCGGCACTGGCGAGGGCTTTCTGTCATCTTCGCGTATCTGTCGCTCGATGAGCTGGTCCAGCTCCACGAACAGGTCGTGGTGCCCCTTCGTACGTCGCTGTCCCTCGGTGGT
>JBBRIY010000150.1:0-6813 GCA_038220215.1 Propionibacteriales bacterium | reverse complement strand
TATTCACTCACACTCTCACCCGAGAGTCATGCCACTGCCCGCAGCGCGGCCACTGCTGCCTGCGGATTGCCGTGCCGGACGAGCAATTCCCCCACCAGGACGGCGTCCGCGCCGGCTGCGCGCATACGGATCGCGTCCTCGACGCTCAGGATCCCCGACTCGGCGACCTTCACCGCGCGATCGCCGATCGTCTCAGCCAAATCTTGGAAATGGCTCAAGTCGACCTCGAGGGTCTTCAGGTCCCTGTTGTTGACGCCGATCAACCCGGCTCCGGCGTCCAGCGCCCTCAGCACTTCTTCGCTCGTGTGGGTTTCGACGAGGCAGGTGATGCCGAGTTGAGCGCCGAGGGCCAGGAAGCCGGTGAGCTGCTGCTGGTCGAGCGCCGCGACGATCAGGAGCGCGAGGTCAGCGCCGGCAGCGCGCCCCTCCCACAACTGGTAGTCGGTGACGACGAAGTCCTTGCGCAGCAGCGGGGTGGGCACGGCGGCTCGGACGGCGACCAGGTCGGAGAGGCTGCCGCCGAAGCGGCGCGACTCCGTGAGGACCGAGATGGCTGCAGCGCCACCGGCGGCATACGCAGCTGCCAGGGCTGCCGGATCGGAGATGTCGGCCAGGGCTCCCTTGCTGGGACTGGCCCGCTTCACCTCGGCGATCACGCTCAGACCCGGCGCCCTCAGCGCCGACAGGGGATTCAGGGCCGCGGGCATGCCTGCCACGGCGTCGATCAGTTCGGAAAGGGGGCGGCGTGCCCTGCGGACCTCAAGATCCTCGACGACACCGGCGATGATCTCGTCCAGCACGGTCATGTCAGGATTGCCCGAACCCCATTCGGCGCAGCACGCCACCGGTAACGAGCGAGAGGACGAGGAGGACCGCGGACACCCACAACAGGGTCCAGTTCGGTCCGACCATGAAAGCAACGGCCCCCAGAATGAACGCCACAGCAGCAATGATGCTGCCAGCCCAGGCCGCGGGGGTTCGGCCATGGTGGTACTCCCTGACGGCAGTGCTCGTGGCCCGTTCAGCGCTTTCGATCATTCGATCGCTCCTTGTGAGTCAGACGTGTACTGCTGCGAAATCCAACAAGACCCCATACTGACTGTTACGCGCGAACATCGCCACCCCCGGAAGCGGATTGCTCGACAAACTCTCAGGAATCGCTGACCAGTCGGGACAGTCCCGCTGCCTCGATGACGGCTCCCAGGACGGCGGCTGCCTTGTTCACGCTTTCGGCATCCTCATTCGCCGGAACTGAATCTGCCACCACCCCGGCACCGGCCTGGACATAGGCGATCCCATTGCGGACGACGGCCGTGCGAATGGCGATCGCGGTGTCGGAGTCGCCGGCGAAATCGAAGTAGCCCACCACTCCCCCGTAGAGCCCGCGGCGCGACACCTCCAGACGGTCGATGATCTCCATGGCCCGCACTTTCGGCGCGCCCGACAACGTGCCGGCAGGAAAGCAGCTGAGGGTGGCGTCCAGGGCACTGCGCCCGGGGGCCAGGGTGCCGGAGACTGCCGCTTCGAGGTGCATGACGTGGCTGTAGCGGCGCACCTTCATGAACTCGACCACCTCGACCGTGCCGGGCACGCAGACCCTGCCCAGGTCGTTGCGGCCGAGGTCGACGAGCATGAGGTGCTCTGCCGCCTCCTTGGGGTCCGCCAGGAGCTCCGCCTCCAGCACGGCGTCGGTCGCAGCGCTCGCCCCCCGCGGGCGGGTGCCGGCAATCGGGTGCGTGGTGGCGTGGCCGCTGGTCACCTGCACCAGCGCCTCCGGACTGGATCCGACGATGGCGAAGCCGTCCAGCCGCAGGAGGTACAGGTAGGGACTCGGGTTGCGGCGACGCAGCACCCGGTACACGTCGAGCGCGTCCGAAGGGCAGTCGGTCTCGAACCGCTGGCTCGGCACGATCTGGAAGGCCTCTCCCGCCTTGATCTCCTCGATCGCTGCCGCGACGGCACCTTGGTACTCCGCTGAGGTGCGCTGGCGCCGGATGTCCCCGGCAACGGCAGCACCGTTGCGGACCGCGACCAAGGGCATGGACGGGAGCAGCAGCGCAGCGGCCATCGCCCGCACCCGGGTGCAGGCATCGTCGTACGCGTCGGCGATGTGGTCGGCGGTGTCGTCGAAATTTATCGCGTTCGCCACCAGCCAGACCTCGCCGGTGTGGTGGTCGAGGACAGCCATCTCCGAGACCAGCATCATGACCAACTCGGGGATACCGAGGTCATCGGGGTTGGAGTCGGGCAACCTTTCCAGCCGGCGGGCGATGTCGTACCCGAGGTAACCGACCATGCCGGACACCAGTGGAGGCAGGTCGGGATCGCGGGGGGCGAGCAACAAATCGAGGGTCTCGGCGAGCACCTCAAGGGGGTCGCCACCGGTCGGCAGGCCGGTGATCGGCCGGTCGCGCCACAGCCAGGTGGCCGTGCCCCCGGATTCGGTGAGGGTCGCAACCGCTGAGACTCCGACAAAGGAGTAGCGCGACCACACCCCACCCTCGGCGGACTCCAGGAGGAAGGTGTTCGGCCGGTCCCCGCAGAGTTGGTGGTAGAGCCCGACGGGGGTGAAATCGTCGGCCTGCAGGCGCGCATGGACGCTGACCACCCGGCGTTCTGAGCCGGCGGCGAGGACCCCGGGCAGGTCCGGGACGATCGTTATCTCCGGGCTCATGCGGCGCCCTCTCCTGTGCGGTCCTCCAGAAGCAGGCGGCCATCGAAGCAGGTGTCGGTGCCGGTGTGACAGGCCGGACCGGTCTGGTCGACGATCACAAGCAAGGTGTCGCCGTCGCAGTCGAGGCGCACCTCGCGGACGGCCTGCATGTTGCCACTGGTCTCGCCCTTCACCCAGTAGCCCTGGCGGCTGCGCGACCAGTACGTGCCCTTGCGGGTCGTCAGGGTGCGGCGCAGAGCCTCGTCGTCCATCCAGGCCATCATCAGCACGCGACGGGTGGTCGCGTCCTGGACGATGGCCGGCACCAGTCCGTCGGGGTTCCGCTTCAACAGGGCTTCCACCTGCGGGTCGAGCTCGCTCACGAGGTCATTGTGTCAGGCCACCCGGTGGGTAGGGTCGGCGACATGAGCCCGAAGAGCCAGCGCGAGGCACTCTGCGATGCCCTCGCCGCCGTCCACCCGTCCAGTCCTACCCTGTGCGACGGCTGGACGGCACACCACCTGGCTGCACACGTCTGGCTGCGGGAAAGCGACACCTGGAGGGTGACCGGAGCCCTCCTGACCAGGCAGAGCAACACCATCGACCTTCGGATGGCTGAGGTCATGACCCAGCGTCCCTACACCGACCTGGTGGCTGCGATCCGCCGCGGACCCGAAGGATTCTCGCCGTTCCGGCTGCCGGGGGTCGAGGCCCTCGCCAACACCCTGGAGTTCTTCGTGCACTGCGAGGACGTGCGTCGCGGTTCCGGCAACAACACGCCCCGCCCCACCGATCTGGCGCTGGAGGAGCTGTGCTGGAAGCGCGTCCCCGCCATGGCGCGCATGTTCCTTCGCGGGTGCCCGGTAGCCGTCTGGCTCGAGCGCGATGCGCCGCCCGGCGAGCCCGTCCGGATCGGCACCGGCCCCGACATCGTCACTCTCGTCGGCGCACCGAGCGAGTTGCTGCTGTACCTGTTCGGGCGCCGGGCGGCCGCCCAGGTCGAGGTCATCGGAGTGCCGGCCGCCATCTCGGTGCTCGATCATCGACGGCTCGGAGTGTGAGCGTCCACGGCCCTGCAGCGCGAGCGTCCACGACACAGTGCCGCAGCGCCGGCCCCGAAACAGAACTGACACAATGACCGCATGCGCGTCTTCAATTTCTCCGCAGGTCCCGCCATGCTCCCCACTGACGTCCTCGAGGCCGCGGCGTCCGAGCTGACCGACTGGCAGGGTTCCGGGATGTCGGTGATGGAGGTGTCGCACCGCGGCAAGGACTTCGTCGCAGCCGCCGCAGAAACCGAGTCGCTCCTTCGCGAGGTCATGGGCGTGCCGGACAACTACCGGGTGCTGTTCCTGCAGGGCGGTGCGTCCGGGCAGTTCGACGCGATCCCGATGAACCTGAGCGTCGCCGGAGACAAGGCGAGCTTCCTGAACACCGGCCAGTGGTCGGCCAAGGCGATCAAGGCCGCCCGTGCCCAGGGCCTGGACGTGACCGTGCTGGCCGATGAGGCCGCGTCCAACTACACCACCACGCCCGCGCGGGGCAGCTTCACCGTCGACCCCGCCGCCACGTACTTCCACTACACGCCCAACGAGACCATCGGTGGCGTGGAGTTCGGTTACGTGCCGGACGCCGGCGCCGTGCCGATCGTCGCCGACCTGAGCTCCACCATCCTTTCCCGGCCGATCGACGTGTCCGCCTACGGCCTGATCTACGCCGGCGCCCAGAAGAACATGGGTCCCTCAGGCCTGTGCGTGGTTGTGGTGCGCGACGATCTGATCGGCCACGCCCGTCCGGGCACGCCGTCGGTGTGGGACTACAAGGCCATGGCGGATTCGGATTCGATGCTCAACACCCCGCCCACCTTCGGCCTGTACCTGCTCGGCCGGATCCTCGCCTGGGTCAAGGACTCGGGTGGGCTGCCCGCGATGGGCGAGCGAAACCAGGCCAAGGCCGCAGCACTGTACGCGTTCATCGATGGCAGCGACTACTACACGAACCCGGTGGCGGTGGACTCCCGCTCCTGGATGAACGTGACCTTCCTGCAGGCCAGGCCGGAGCTCGACAAGGCCTTCGTCGCCGAAGCGTCGGCCGCCGGCCTGACGAACCTGGCCGGCCACCGCTCCGTCGGGGGCATGCGGGCCAGCATCTACAACGCCATGCCAGCAGAAGGCGTGCAGGCCCTGATCGACTTCATGGCCGATTTTGCAGCCCGCAACGCCTGAGGAAGAGACCATGACCTTCAAGATCCGCACACTCAACGCGATCAGCCACACCGGGCTCTCCCGGCTTCCGAAGGACGAGTTCGAGGTCGGTTCCGACGTCGTCGATCCTGACGCGCTGCTGCTGCGCTCCGCGAACCTGCACGACAGCGGGATTCCGGAAAGCGTCGTCGCGGTCGCCCGCGCCGGGGCGGGCACGAACAACATCCCGATCCCCGACTACACCGCCCGCGGCATCCCCGTGTTCAATACTCCGGGCGCCAACGCCAATGCCGTCAAGGAGCTCGTGGTCGCAGCGCTGTTCCTCGCCGCCCGCAACATCATTCCTGCTGCTGCCTTCGCGCACCGGCTCGAGGGCGACCCAGCCAGCATGGACAAGGCCGTCGAGGCGGGCAAGAAGAACTTCGTCGGCTTCGAGCTCCCCGGCCGCACGCTCGGTGTGATCGGCCTGGGCGCGATCGGGGTCGAGGTGGCCAACGCGGCGACGGCGCTGGGCATGAGGGTGCTCGGCTACGACCCGGGCATCACTGTCGAGCACGCGTGGAAGCTGAGCTCCTTCGTCGAGCACGTGACCAACCTCGACCAGCTGCTGAAGCGGGCCGACATCATCACCCTGCACGTGCCGCTGGTGGACGGTACCCGTGGACTGATCGGTGCCGACGAGCTCGCCAGGATGAAGAAGACGGCCGTGATCGTGAACTTCGCCCGCGGCCCGATCGTCGAGGAGGCTGCCGTGGTGACGGCCCTGGACGGCGGGCAACTGCGGGCCTACATCTGCGACTTCCCTTCCCCCGCGCTCAACAGGCACGCCAACGTCGTGACGTTGCCGCACCTCGGTGCCTCCACCAACGAGGCGGAGGACAACTGCGCGCGGATGGCTGCTGACCAGCTCCGCGACTTCCTCACCGAGGGCACCATCGTGAACTCGGTCAACTTCCCCAGCGCGGCGCTCGCCCGCTCGGAGGGCAACCAGCGCATCGCTATTGCCAACAGCAATGTGCCCAACATGGTCGGACAGATCTCCACCCTTCTGGCTGCCGCCGGGCTGAACATCGCCGACCTGCTGAACAAGTCTCGCGGCGAGGTGGCCTACACGATCGTCGATGTCGAGGGCGTCGTGCCGGAAAGCCTTGTGGCCGAGATCTGTTCGATAGCGGGAGTGCTCTCGGCGCGGGTTATCTGAAGCGCTGCGGCTATCTGAACAGCGCGGTTACCTGAGCAGCCGGCGGACGCCCGCCCGTGCCAGCATCAGCACCACGATCAGGCCGGTGACGGAGAAGAACCCGCCGAGGCTGACGCTGTCGCCGAACAGGAAGGCGACCACTTCGAGCACGACGAACTTGCTGCTGATGAGGATGAGCCACAGCAGCAGTGCCGATGCCCCTTTGCCCACCGGGGTCTTGGCCGCCCGGAAGCGGGCCTTGACGCGGTCCTTGAGGAGGACGACGACTTCGAGCACCACCTTCAGCAGGAGGGCCGTCAGCAGCGACGCAGTGAACGTCTCCGTGATCACCATGGGCAGGTACTCCACCGCAAGGTTCAGCACGACCACGTACACGAAGACGTCAACGACGTCCGCGGGGGTCACCCACCGACTGATTCCCGTCCGTTCTGCGGAGTCCACGAACAGAACCCTAGGACAGGGGCTCCAGCGCGTAGCGCGGCGCGGCGACGACACGCACCGGTTCGAGGGCGCGGCGCGGCGCGTAGGACGCCGGGATGGCCGGCTCGTGATCGGCAATGGTGGCCTCGAAGACCTCCACAAGGTCCGGCAGGGCAAGCCACCGTTCACCGGTGTTGAGGTCGACCCAGCCGACCGCCGTCCCGACCGGGGTGTTCACGTACAGGCGCCGCTTGCCGTACCTCGACCACCGCACGACCTCCAGCCTGTCGGTGACCCTCCGGGCCCGGGCTTCGACGCTGCTCACCACTGACACA
>JBBRIY010000149.1:0-6850 GCA_038220215.1 Propionibacteriales bacterium | reverse complement strand
CCCTAGTCAGAGCCACATTCTTGAAGTGCGCGAGAGAGGAGTTGAACCTCCACGTCCTTTCGGACACACGGACCTGAACCGTGCGCGTCTGCCATTCCGCCACTCGCGCCCGACTCCCTGAGGAGCCAGCCGAAAGAGGTTAGCACAGGTGACCGGGCCGTTCCGATTCGGCTGCCGGGCCCCGCCACTAGGGGAGGCACCCTCGCGGAGGCCCGAACGCGACCACCGATCCGTCGTCCGGACGGATGACCCACCCCACCGAGGGTGCACCCTCACTCCCGACTGGAGTCTGAATGCCCAAGCGGGGCCGTCGCGTAGGCTGAAGGTTCTGTGCTGGATAGGCTTTAGCGTCACGTCAACTGGGGAAGGAGGGGACCGTGGGGGTCTTCGACCGCGTCGAGAAGAAGCTCGAGAACGCCGTCAGCGGCGCCTTCGCCCGTGCCTTCAAGGGTGATGTGCAGCCTGTGGAGATCACCGCAAGGCTCCAGCGCGAGCTCGACAACGAGGCCAAGCTCCTCAGCCGGGAGCGCAAGCTCGTCCCCAACGAGTTCCACGTGTCGCTGTCCCAGCACGACTACGACCGGCTCACTCCGTACAGCAAGACCCTGAACGCAGAGATCGGTCCGCAACTGCGCGACTACGCGTCGGAAGCCGGCTACATCTTCAACGGCCCCATCATGATCGAGTACACCCTCGACACCGCACTGCCGGTGGGACGCTTCACCGTCACCTCGGCTGCGGTCGCAGGGGTGGACGCCGCCGAGGAGCCCACGCCGACTGCCGTCCGCACGGCGAACCTCGTCGTCGAGGTCAACGGCGTCCGGCATCCGCTCACCCCGCCCGGTGTCACCATCGGACGCGGCACAGAGGCCGACCTCCGCATCAACGACCCCGGCATCTCGCGATTGCACGCCCGCATCGTTGTCGTCGGGACCGGTACGGGCCAGCAGATCTCCATCGAGGACCTCGGCTCCACCAACGGCGTCACCGTTGACGGTCAGCGCACCCGGCACGCGACGCTCGGCCTGGGGAGTCGCATCGAGATCGGCTCCACCCGGCTGGCGATCGTCTCGCCGGTGACCGATGTCTGAGCTGGTCGTCCTCGGCCTCAAGCTGGGGTTCCTTGCCCTGCTCTGGCTCTTCATCCTCTTCACCGGCAACGTCATCCGCACCGACCTGTTCGGACGCAAGGTGCCCGCGGCGGAACTCCTCGCCCAGCCCGCACCGGGAGCCACACCGGTCGCCAACCAGCCCCGGCTGTCGCGCCGCGCGCTCAAGCAACTCCCCCACACCCTCACCGTCACCCACGGCAAGCAGGCCGGGCTGCAGCTGCCGCTCGAAGGCGGCGTCCTGATCGGCCGCTCGAGTGACTGCCAGCTCCTGCTCGATGACGACTACGTCTCCACCCGCCACGCCCGCATCACCCTTTCCTCCAGTGGCTATCAGGTGGAGGACCTCGGTTCCACCAACGGCACGTTCGTCAACAACCAGCGACTCACGCAGCCGACGCCGTTCGGCCCCGGAGACACCCTGCGCATCGGTCGCACGCTGATGAGCGTGGAGAAGTAGATGACGCTCGCGCTGCGCTACGTCGCGCATTCCGAGATCGGCCTGGTGCGCAAGAACAACCAGGACTCGGCCTACGTGTCGCCCACCATGCTGATGGTGGCCGACGGCATGGGTGGCGCAGCGGCCGGTGACCTCGCGTCCGCCGTCGCGATCAGGGAACTGAAGGCTGCCGACGGCAGCTTCACCGGTGAAGAGATGCTGGACGTCGTCGGCGACGCCATCGACCGCGCCGGCGAAGTGATCAGGGAGCTGGTCGAGGCCGACGCCAGCCTGGACGGCATGGGTAGCACCGTCTGCGGGGTCATGTTCGACGGCACCCGGCTCGGGGTCGCCAACATCGGTGACTCCCGTGCCTACCTGTACCGCGAGGGAGTCCTCAGCCGACTCACCCGCGACCACTCCTGGGTGCAGACCCTCGTCGATGAGGGCCGCATCACAGAGGCCGAGGCGCTCGAACACCCGCACCGCTCGCTGATCCTGAAAGTCATCAACGGCCAGCCGCACCACCAGCCCGACCTGCATCTCGTCGACGTCCAGCCCGGCGACCGCCTGTTGATCTGCTCCGACGGGCTGTGCGGCATGGTCACGGACAAGGTGATCGCCGCAGAACTCGACGGCGACCACGAGCTGGTGCTCGGAGCCCTGATCAGGCTGGCCCACCACGAGGGCGGCCAGGACAACATCACGATCATTCTCGCCGACGTCATCGAGGGCGAGTCCGAGGGTGCCACAGAGGTACTCGGCGCTGCCGCCACCCTCGACCTGGACAACCCCGCCACGGAGACGACGTCGCGCCAGGCTGTGTTCGCAGCGGAAACCGCCCCCCGTCCCGATCCGGGCGCCGGCGAACTCGTGCGCTACTCCCCGGTCGCCCGCAGGCGCGCGTCCACGTGGGTGAAGGTCGTGCTCGGCGTCTTCATTCCGGTGCTGGCCATCGGCGGGGCCGGCACCCTCTGGTACTCCTACACGCAGGGGCAGTACTACCTCGGAGCACACGATGCCACCCTCGCCATCTTCCAGGGCGTGCCGGAACCGGTGTTCAACCTGCCGCTGTCGCACGTGGTCGAAGAGGACACCACACGGGTGGTCGACCTTCCGCCGTACTACCAGGAGCGCGTGCTGGAGACCATGCCGGCCGACTCCCTCGACGCCGCCCGGTCGACTCTGGCGACGCTGCGACTGAAGGCTGCCGAGTGCATCCGCCAGCGCACGATGCCGCAGTCGACGCCCACCCCGACCCCGACACCCACACCAACCCCCTCGCCGTTGGCGTCGACCACTACGAAGCCGGGCAGCACGCCAGGCCCCAGCCCGTCCACCACCCCGACCCCGTCCACCACCCCGAGCCCGTCCGATACGTCCACGCCGGCAGCGCCCATGGAGTGCTGATGAGCGACGTCGTCGGCTACCGCAGGCGCCGTGGCGTCGAAGCGTTCATGCTCTTCTTCGCCATCGCGCTCGGGCTGGGTGGGTACCTGTTGACCCACCTCAACCGGGACGCGGAGTTGCCCGCCCAGTGGCCCTGGGCGGTGGCAGCCCTCGCCGGGATCGGCCTCGTGCTGCACCTGGTCATCCGGTGGCGCCTGCCCTATGCCGACCCGCTGATCCTGCCGCTGGTGATGCTGCTCAACGGTCTGGGCCTGGCCATGATCCACCGCCTCGACCTGGGCACGGACCCCGTGATGCACAGCGCTGAGCTCCAGCTGATGTGGCTGGTGATCGCCGCCGGCGCCTGCTGCGTCGTGATCATCTTCCTGCGCGACTACCGCGTCCTGCAGCGCTACACCTACACGATGTTCCTCGCCGGCATGACGCTCCTGTTGCTACCGCTGGTGCCCGGGCTCGGCCTGGAGAAGAACGGCGCCCGCATCTGGATCCACCTGGGCAACTACAGCTTCCAGCCGGCAGAGCTGGCCAAGCTCGTGCTCTCGATCGCGTTCGCCTCCTACCTTGTCGACAAGCGGGAAGTGCTGGCGCTGGCCGGCGGCCACATCCTCGGCATCGACCTGCCCCGTCCGCGCGACCTCGGCCCGATCCTCGTGATGTGGCTGGTCAGCCTCGCCGTCCTGGTCTTCCAGAAGGACCTGGGCACATCGCTGCTGTTCTTCGGGCTGTTCGTGATGATGCTGTACGTGGCGACGGAGAAGCCGAGCTGGCCAATCCTCGGCACCCTGCTGTTCGCCATCGGTGCCTACCTGGGCTACCTGTTCTTCGGCCACGTGCAGGTACGCGTCTCGTCCTGGCTGGACCCTTTCTCCAACTACGACCAGAACTACCAGGTGATCAACGCCCAGTTCGGCATCGCCTTCGGTGGTGCGTTCGGTACGGGCTGGGGCCTTGGGCGTCCCAACCTGACGCCGCTGGCCAAGACCGACTTCATCGCTGCGGCGATCGGTGAGGAACTCGGAGTCGCCGGGCTGCTGGCCGTCATGTTGCTGTACGGCCTGATCGTCGCGCGCGGCCTGCGGGCGTCGCTGGTGGCCCGCGACCCGTTCGGCAAGCTGCTGGCCGCCGGCCTCGCCTTCGTGTTCGCCATCCAGGTATTCGCGATCCTCGGCGGCGTCACCCGGCTGCTGCCACTGACCGGTCTCACCACGCCGTTCATGTCCCAGGGAGGCTCGTCCTTGATCGCCAACTGGGTAACCGTCGGCCTGCTGCTGATCGTCACCCACCAGGTCCGCCGGCCCATGGCAGAGCAGTTGTCCGAACCACAGCAGTGGCTGGGCGCGGAGGCCACGCAGATGATCCCGGTGGGGGCTGCGGCGAGCTCTGGTGCCATGCCGGGTTGGTCGCTCTCGCCGAGGCCGGGCGCGTCGTCGACGCCAGCCACCGTGGAGCCGACCACCCCCAGTAGCCCCGACGAGGGCGGCGACGAGCCCACCGTGGTCGTCGAACAGCCGGGAGGACGGCCATGAACCGTCCGATCCGGGGCGTGGCGGTAACGGCGATGATCATCTTCACCGCACTGATGATCAACCTCAGCTACCTGTACGTCGGCCAGCAGAACTACCTCAACGAGCGACCGGAGAACCGCCGCGTCGCCGACGCCCGCTTCGCGCAGGACCGTGGACCGATCATGGTGGGCAACACCCCCATCGCGAAGTCGGAACCGGTGAAGGACCGCTACAAGTTCCAGCGCTCCTACACCTCCGGCGAGCTGTACGCCCAGATCACCGGCTACTACTCCTACCTGTACCGGACCTCCGGGCTGGAGGCGTCCTACTCCAGCCAGCTCTCCGGCGTCGACGACTCCCAGTTCCTGCAACGCCTGCTCCAGTCGGCCACCGGCTCGACGAAGCGCGGGGCGACCCTGGAGACCACGATTGACGCCAAGGCCCAGAAGGCTGCCTGGGCCGGCCTCGACGGACGCAAGGGTGCCGTGGTAGCCATCGACTACTCCACCGGCGCGGTCAAGGCGCTGGTCAGCTTCCCCAGCTACGACCCCAACGACCTGGCCACCCATGACCTGACCGCGTCCAGCGAGGCCTGGAAGAGTCTCAACGCCGATGCCGACCGGCCACTGTCCAACCGCGCGACCCGGGAGATCTATCCCCCCGGGTCCACCTTCAAGGTCGTCACGGCCGCCGCGGCGCTGGACGCCGGCCTGAGCCCCGACACCCTCATCGACGCCTCCGCGTACAAGCTCCCCGGCTCCACCCGGGTCATCAGCGGCAGCTGCGGCGGCAGCAAGATCACGCTCATGAAGGCACTCGAGGTGTCGTGCAACCCCGCCTTCGCACGGCTCGGCGTGAAGCTCGGGGAGGAGGCGCTGCGCGTCCAGGCCCAGAAGTTCGGCTTCGGCACCAGGTTCCTTGGCGACATCGGGTCGGCTGCCAGCAAGTTCCCCGAGGAGATCGACCAGGCACAGACCGCGATGAGCGCGATCGGCGAGTTCGAGGTGGCGGCCAGCCCGCTGCAGATGGCCCTGGTTGCTGCGTCGATCGCCAACGACGGCGTGGTGATGGATCCCTACATCGTCAACAAGGTCCTCGACAATGACCTGCGCGTGACCAGCCAGGCGCATCCGCAGCAGCAGTCGGTTGCGATGAGCTCCGAGAATGCCGCTGCGCTGCGCCAGATGATGGTCTCGGTCGTCGAAAACGGCACGGGCTTCCGGGCCCAGATTCCGGGCGTCACCGTCGGTGGCAAGACCGGGACGGCGCACTCCGACAACGTTCGTCGCCCGTACGCCTGGTTCGTCGCGTGGGCCGACGACCCGAAGGTCGCGGTCTGCGTCTTCATCCAGGATGCCGAGATCCCGACAAACGACATTGCCGGCGGACGAGTGGCCGCACCGATCGCCAAAGCCGTGATCGAGGCGCTCAGATGACTCGCCTAACGGGATTCACGTCTCGTCGGCCACAATGGGGGAGTTGGGCTGCTGCCACAGTTCTCCGGATGAGCAGCAGGAAAGGAAACTGCGAATGACCGAAGAGCCGAGGCTTCTCGGGGGTCGCTACCAGCTGGGCCCGGTGATCGGCCGTGGCGGCATGGCCGAAGTGCGCCGTGCCCGTGACCTCCGATTGAGCCGCGACGTGGCCATCAAGCAGCTGCGCGTCGACCTCGCATCCGACCCGACCTTCCAGGCACGGTTCCGGCGGGAGGCCCAGGCGGCCGCCGGCCTGAACCATCCCAACATCGTCTCCGTCTACGACACCGGCGAGGACCCCGACCCCAACTCGGGCGTGATGGTCCCCTTCATCGTCATGGAGCTCGTCGAAGGCCACACCCTGCGCGAGCTTCTGCGCACCGGCCGCCAGATCATGCCGGCCAAGGCCCTCGAGTTCTCCCAGGGTGTGCTCGAAGCCCTCGGCTACAGCCACAAGGCCGGCATCGTGCACCGCGACATCAAGCCTGCCAACGTCATGCTCACCACCGGTGGTGTCGTGAAGGTGATGGACTTCGGCATCGCGCGCGCCGTCGCAGACACGTCCGCGACGATGACGCAGACCGCGGCCGTGATCGGCACAGCGCAGTACCTCTCGCCCGAGCAGGCCCGCGGCGAGACCGTCGACTACCGCAGCGACATCTACTCTGCCGGCTGCCTGCTGTACGAGCTGCTCGTCGGGCGGCCGCCCTTCATCGGCGATTCCCCGGTGAGCGTCGCCTACCAGCACGTGCGCGAGGCTCCGGTGCCGCCGAGCCACCTCGATCCCGAGATCACCCCGGCGATGGACGCGATCACGCTCAAGGCCCTCGCGAAGGATCCGGCCGATCGCTACCAGACCGCAAGCGCGATGCGGGCGGACATCACCCGCCTGCTCGCCGGCCAGGAGGTCAC
>JBBRIY010000148.1:0-6880 GCA_038220215.1 Propionibacteriales bacterium | reverse complement strand
TGGGCGTACCGCTGTTCGAACGCCCACAGGCTGTAGGACATGATCACGATCGCGATCGAGACCGACCAGACCTCACGCAGGTAGGACTTGGTGTAGCGCTCGAGGCTGGCCCGCGTCCCGGCTTCGTTGCCCAGCTCCTTGAGCTCGGAGTACCGCTTGCCGGCCACCATGAACAGTGACCCGAAGGACGCCACCAGGAGGAACCATTGCGAAAGGACCAGGCCGGACGCGACGCCGCCGGCGACGGCGCGCAGCAGGAAGCCGGCAGCCACCATGGCCAGGTCGATGATCGGCTGGTGCTTGAGGAAGAACGAGTAGACGACCTGCAGCACCCAGTAGACAGCCAGCGTGATCCCGAGGTCGCGGGTAACCCAGAAGCCGAGGGTCAGCGACGCGGCCAGCGTCAGTGCCGCAAGGACATAGGCGGTCGGGATCGACAGCTCACCGGCGGCGATCGGCCGGAACTGCTTCTTCGGGTGCAGGCGGTCGGCCTCGATGTCGCGGCTGTCGTTGATCAGGTAGATGGAGGCGCTGACCAGGGAGAACGACACGAAGGCCCACAACGAGGCCAGCAGCACGCCGGTCTCGAACAGCCGTCCGGCCGCGAGTGGCGCGGCCAGCACAAGGACGTTCTTCACCCATTGCTTGGGGCGCATCGCGCGCAGCCACGCCGGCAGCACCGTCTTGTTCGGTGTCACTTCGGGCAGGTTCTCGGTGGTCGTCATGGCCCTCCAAGGCTAGCGTGCCGCCCCCACCGCCGACGTGTCAGGGTTCCAGGCCGCTCAAGCGCCCTGCACTCTGACACGTCGGTCAGGGGATTGGTTTCCACAGGGTGTGCCAGGGAACTCCGAGCTCTGCGAACAGTCGACGCAGCAGCGGCAGGCTGATGCCCACGACGTTGTGCGGATCGCCGGTGACCGACGTGACGTAGGCGCCGCCCAGTCCGTCGATCGTGAAGGCGCCGGCGACGAGTCCGGGTTCGCCGGTGGCGACATAGGCGTCGATCTCCGCGTCTTCGAGGTCGGCGAACATGACTTCTGTCGTGGCCACTGCTGAGGCCGTCCGCTGCTGGCCGTCCAGGCGAGCGACGACATGGTGCCCGGTATGCAGGTGCCCGGTGCGTCCGCGCATCTCCTGCCACCGCTGGACGGCCTCCTCCGATGACGCGGGCTTGCCGAGCGGGCGTCCATCGAGCTCCAGCAGGGAGTCGCAGCCCACGATGAACAGGTCCCGGCCGCCGAAGAGCTCGGCCAGCGGTGAACGGTCCTCCGGCTCGGCAGGCCAGGGCGCAGCGGGCTCGGCCAGGGTCGCTGCGACGGCCTCCGCCTTCGCCTGTGCCAGGGCTGCGACCAGCTCTGTGACGGTCGGAGCCGTGAAGGCGTCCTCGTCGACCGATGAGACCACGACCCGTGGGTCGAGCCCGGCGCGGACAAGGGTTTCCAGGCGGGCGGGGGAGGCGGACGCCAGCACCAGGGCTGGTCGCCGGTCACCGGCCAAGGATCTGTCCCAGCAGCCCGCCGAGGATGTCGCCTGAGCCCTGCGGCTGCTGGCTGCGCTGGCCGAGGAGGTCGCCGAGCCCGCCGCCGGCAGCCGACCCGCCGGCCCCACCGAGGAGTCCACCGAGCAGGTCGCCGAGGACGTTGCCCGAATCACCCTGCTGGGTGTCCGAGCCGCCCATGCCGAGCTTGCGCGCGAGGTAGCTCATCACGATCGGTGCGAGCAGGGGGAGCAGCTTCGACAGCAGGTCGCCGCCGAGTCCGCTGACGGCCTGCAGACGTTGCGGGTCGTCGGCAAGGGCGTGCGCCACGATCTTCTGGCCGTCCGCAGTGTCGACCTGGTCAAGGTCGATCGTCTCGCCGTAACCGCCGGCGTGCTGTCCCAGAGCGCTCAGCAGGCCCTCGGAACCGTCCGCCGAAGCCGCATTGGCCTGCAGGCTGCCGATCAGGGTGGGGATCGCTGCTGCCGCGGCGTGCATGGCCGTCCCCTCGTCCGTGCCGAGGGCTGCCGCCAGCTGTTGGGGGTTGATGCCCGCGAGGATCTCGTCCGTCGCACTCATGCCATTTCCTCCATCTCCTCTACCGACTTGTCAGAACCTGGCTGAGCTCCAGCGCAGCGGGTTTCTGACAACCCGGTTGGTGGGCTACATGCGGAAGGTGCTGCGCCACGCTTCGCGTCCGGGCACCAGCGGCGTCCGGACGGTATGCCAGTAGGAGCGCCAGCCGCCGGCCAGCGTGCTGGTGGCCGGGGCGTGCGGGGCGGGACGCGCCCGGCGCAGGGCGATGATCACGGCGCCGAGGGCTGCCAGTTCCTCGTCGGTCGGGTCGCCAGCGACGATGTGGACGAGGTTCTCGGGCTGTGCGGGCGTCACAGCGGGATGTTCCCGTGCTTCTTGGGCGGCAGTTGCGTCCGCTTGGTGCGCAGCAGGCGCAGCACGCGAATCACCTGCGCCCGGGTCTCGTGAGGATAGATCACCTTGTCCACATACCCACGCTCGGCCGCGACATACGGATTGGCAAGTTCGTCGTTGTACTCATCGATCAGTTCGGTGCGCCGTCCGACCGGGTCGTCGGCGTCAGCGAGTTCCCGCTTGTACAGGATGTTCACCGCACCCTCCGCCCCCATCACGGCGATCTGCGCGGTCGGCCAGGCCAGGTTCACGTCGGCGCCGAGCGGCTTGGAGCCCATCACGCAGTAGGCGCCGCCGTAGGCCTTGCGGGTGATCACGGTGACCAGAGGGACGGTGGCTTCGGCGTAGGCGTAGATCAGTTTCGCGCCGCGGCGGATGATGCCGTCCCACTCCTGGTCGGTGCCGGGCAGGAAGCCGGGGACGTCCTCGAAGGTGAGGATCGGGATGTTGAACGCGTCGCAGGTGCGGACGAAGCGGGCGGCCTTCTCGGACGCCTTGATGTCCAGGCACCCGGCGAAGACCATCGGCTGGTTGGCGATGACGCCGATGGAGCGGCCCTCCACCCGGCCGAAGCCGCAGATGATGTTCTGGGCGTACAGGCTGTGCACCTCGAGGAACTCGTCGTCGTCGAGGATGCGCTTGATCACCTCGTGCATGTCGTAGGGCTGGTTCGGCGAGTCGGGGATGAGGGTGTCCAGCACCAGGTCGTGCTCGGTGATGGTGAGGTCGGCCTCCTCCTCGTCGAAGACCGGCGGGTCCTCCAGGTTGTTCTGCGGCAGGTAGGTGATCAGCTGCCGGACGTACTCGATGGCGTCGGTCTCGTCCGCAGCCAGGTAATGGGAGTTGCCCGACTTGGTGGAATGGGTGCGCCCGCCGCCGAGCTCCTCCATCGTGACGTCCTCGCCGGTGACCGCCTTGATCACGGCAGGGCCGGTGATGAACATCTGCGAGGTCTGGTCGACCATGATCACGAAATCGGTGAGGGCGGGGGAGTAGACGTGCCCGCCGGCAGCGGCGCCCATGATCAGCGAGATCTGCGGGATGACGCCGGACGCGAGCACGTTGCGCCGGAAGATCTGGGAGTACAGGTCGAGGGAAGCGACGCCCTCCTGGATGCGCGCGCCGCCACCCTCGTTGATGCCGATGATCGGGCAGCCGGTCTTGATGGCGAAGTCGATGATCTTGACGATCTTTTCGCCGTAGACCTCCCCAAGCGCGCCGCCGAAGATCGTCACGTCCTGGCTGAAGACGCATACCGGACGTCCGTGGATGGAGCCGACCCCTGTGATCACACCGTCGGTGTAGGGGCGCTTCTCCTCCATGCCGAAGGCCTGCGAGCGGTGGCGGGAGAACTCGTCCAGCTCGGTGAAGCTGCCATCGTCCAGCAGGCTGAGGACGCGTTCGCGGGCAGTCATCTTGCCCTGCGCATGCACCTTCTCCACGGACGCCACCGGTGAGGGGTTCTTCGCCTGTTCCATCCGGGCGGCGAGCTGGGCGATCTTGCCACGTGTCGTGTGGATGTCGAGGTCCATGTGCAGACCATAGCGTCGCGGTTCAGGTCAGGTCATAGAGTTCTGGGGTGAATCCCGAGGTTGACGAAGACTGGCTGCGCGCCCGCCTGGTTCGCCCCGGATCGGTATGGACGCAGGTCAGCACCGTCGCGACCACCGGCTCCACCAATGCCGACCTCGCCGCAGCAGCCCGCGCCGGTGCCGAATCGGGGAGGGTGCTGGTCTCCGACCACCAGAGCACCGGACGCGGACGGTTCACCCGCGTGTGGGAGGCCCCGCCGGGAGCATCGCTGGCGATCTCCGCGCTGCTGCGGCCGCCGCAGGGTGTGCCGGCGTCACGCTGGCTCTGGTTGCCGCTGCTCACGGGGTTGGCCGTGGCCGACGGTGTCCGCGTTGCCACCGGCGTCCGCGCAGAGGTGAAGTGGCCCAACGACGTGCTGATCGACGGCCGGAAGGTGTGCGGCATTCTCGCCGAGCGGGTGGACGGGGAATCCGGTGCGGCCGCGATCATCGGGATGGGCGTCAACACCACCCTGACCGAGGATCAGTTGCCGGTGCCAACGGCCACGTCGCTGGCGATGGCCGGAGCCGAGGTGGAACCCGGCGGGGTCGCCGCAGCGATCCTTGACGCACTGGGGGAGTGGTACGTGCGCTGGCTCGGCGGTGCCGACCTGCACGCCGAGTATGCAGCTCGCTGTTCCTCGGTGGGACGCACCGTCCGGGTGCAGCTGTCGGCCACCGAGTCGGTGGTCGGTGAGGCGACCGGCGTGGACGCGAACGGCTGCCTCCTGGTGAGCGTGAACGGCCGCGAGCGCGCCTTCGCCGCCGGGGACGTTGCCCACCTGCGCTGAGCGCGGATGTGGGAGCATGGCCGCATGGGATTGCCACCGGAATTGCTGGGTGCCGGCGAAGTCGAGGTGCTGAGTCTTCACACCCACGTCAAGGCGCTGTTCATGCCGGCCGTCGTGCTGGTGCTGATCGCCGTGGCGATCGGGGTGTCATTCGCGTTACCGGCCAATGTGCAGCCATGGGCCAACGGGGTGGTCCTCGTCGTCGGGGTGCTTGCGCTCATCTTCTGGGTGCTGGCGCCGTTCCTGCGCTGGTCGACCACGACCTACACGTTCACCAACCGGCGGATCATCACCCGCAAGGGCATCATCAACAAGAGCGGACACGACCTGCCGCTGAGCCGGATCGTCAACGTGGCCTACAGCCGCGACCTGCTTGACCAGATCCTGGGCTGCGGGACGCTGGCGCTGACCACGGCCGCGGACGCACCGGTGACCCTTGACGACATTCCCGACGTCGAGCGCGTGCACGTGATGATGACCGAACTGCTGTTCGGCGGCGACCAGCCGTTCGCCGTCCCCAGGGTGAAGGACGAGTGAGCTCCGAACCGTCACAGCCTGGCCCACGGCTGGGCCTGCGAACCCAGCTGATCCGGTTCGTTCTCACCGGCGGTCTGTCGGCCGTCGTCGACTTCGGCCTCCTGGTTGCGCTGATGAACCTCGCCGGCCTCGACCACAACACGGCGAAGGCGATCTCGTTCGTCGCCGGCACCACCACCGCCTACCTGATCAACCGCCGCTGGACGTTCGACTCGGACGGCTCGAAGCGGAAATTCGTCGCCGTGGTACTCCTCTACGGGCTGACGTTCGTGCTCCAGGTCGGCCTGTTCGCCGTGCTGTACCCCTGGGTGCTCGGCTTGTCGGGCAGCCAGACCATCGCCCAGGTCGTCGGTTTCGTGATCGCGCAAGGCGTCGCGACCACCGTCAACTTCATCGTGCAGCGCGGCCTGATCTTCCGCTGAAGGCAGCCTTCGGCGCGAACCCGGGGACGGTTCCGAGTTCCGTCCATAATCGTTCCTGACCCGAACCTGGGGACGGTTCCTGGTTCGATTCAGATCAGGGTGTGACGTGAACCTGGGGACGGTTCCCTATTCCGTTCAGTCAGGCTGTCCGAACGCGTCCGACCTTGTGCAGGGCGGCCGGCCGCGGTGGGGACGGCGGCTTCGGCTCCGGTTGGACGGGATGAGGAACCGTCCCCAGGTTCGCGCCACAGGGCCGGTTGAACGGGATGAGGAACCGTCCCCAGGTTCGGGTCAGAGGGCCGTCATCTGCTGGGGCTCGACGAGGACGCCGCTGGCGGTGGGCAGGTCGGACGGCATGACGCGGTAGACGCGCTGGCCGGACGACTCTGCAATGAAGTTCGTCGGGACCCCGTCCACGTAGTGCACGCCGGCACCGTCGTCCGCGCCGTAGCCGCCGGAGAGGTTCCCCTCAGCCACAGCATCGGTATAGGCGGGGGCGCGTTCGGCTTCGCCGTCGAAGTGCGGGCAGAAGCTGCCGGGCAGGACGCCGAGGCCGCCACGCCAGGGACGGAAATCGCCGAAGGAGTCGGTGATGCAGCCCTCGTACCAGCAGGAGCCACCCGCGGAGACGCCGGCCAGCACCACGTCGCCGGCGGCGTAGCGAGCCTTGATGGCGCGATCAACACCGTGGGCCTGCCACAGCGCCATCAGGTTGACGGTGTGGCCACCGCCCACCACGAGCAG
The DNA here is from genome assembly GCA_038220215.1 of Propionibacteriales bacterium. Taxonomy (GTDB): domain Bacteria; phylum Actinomycetota; class Actinomycetes; order Propionibacteriales; family Propionibacteriaceae; genus Propionicimonas. Next base: position 408 of record JBBRIY010000148.1, on the reverse strand, counting down.
GTCGGCGTCGGCGAGTCGGGCGACCGACCCGGCTGAGCCGCCCTCCCACAGGGTCAGCACCATGGTGCGGACGCCGAGGGTGCCGTAGGCGAGCAGGAACTTGTTGATGTACTGCGGGTCATCGGCGGACGCGGTGGGCGCGAAGCACACCAGGGGGGACGCCTTGCCGGTCAGTTCAACCAGGTAGCGGTCGAGGTTGGTCGGGGCTCCGAAGGGCGACATCGAGAAGCCGCCACCACCCATTGCGACGATGTGCGCAGTCATGGGTTCATCTTGGCAGACCCATCGGTCCGGCGCGGCCGGTCCAACCTCCAATAGGCTCCTGCGGGTGAGGACTCCCGCAGCGACCGTCGGCGTCATCGGTGGCGGACAGTTGGCCCGCATGATGCACGCCGCCTCCATCGGGCT
>JBBRIY010000147.1:0-6895 GCA_038220215.1 Propionibacteriales bacterium | reverse complement strand
CTTCACCCGGCAACTGCCGTCGCCGTCGACGCTGGCGTTCGTTGCGCCCCAGGTCAGGGCGGAGCACGGCGGTGTGGCCAGCATTCCGGACGTCACCACGGCGTCGACAAGGAGGGTGCTCCCGGACGCACCGGAAGCGGGCCCGTGGAAGCCTGAGCCGTCGAGCTTGAGCAGGGTCAGGGTCAGGGACAGGGCCGGCGCCTTCACCGTTACCGTGAGGGTCTTCTCGACCGACGCTCCATCGGTGTCGGTGGCGGAAACCGTGAGCACGTGTGGACCCAGCTTGGTGAAGGGGAGGGACTGGGGGCCGGTTCCCTCAACGGTGACATTGTCGGTCTGGTCGGTCCAGCGCACGGGCAGGGCGCCATCCTCCGGGTCGACAGCCTTCGCGTCGACCTTCGGGGTCAGCAGTCCGCCCGCCTGGATCACCTGACCGTCGGCCGGCCAGGCCACGGTCAGCTCCGGGGACCCGAGGCCGCCGGAGTTGACGTCGAAGTCCTGCTTCAGGTGGTACCTGATCCACGCACTGACTTTGAAGCCGAGGATGCCGAGGAACATCTCGACGAACAGTCCGGCGTTGGCGGTGATCCGCCAGCGGGGGTTCTGCGAAGGGCCGCCGGTCATGGTGAGGCTGGCGTCGCCGCCCACCCCGATGCCCAGCACGCCGTAGGCGCTGATCCGGAGCTCGGCGCGGCCCAGGGCGGTCACCGTCAGGTCGCCCTTGGGGACGCCACTCGTCCCGCTGGCCGTCGTGTGGACTCCGCCATCATGGTCGAGGCCATGGCCGATGCTGAACTTCAGGCCGCCGTAGACCTCCGCCTTCTCGTACCCGTGGTACTTCATGCCGACGTGGACCTGCCCAGAGAGGTCGGCTGTGACCAGGATGTCAACGATGACGACGACGATCACCGGCCCGACAGGGATCACGATCCCTGCCAACGGGAAATCGGCGAGGAAGATGTCCTTCTTCGCGACGGGGCCGGTCTTTGAGGCCTCCACCGAGAGCGATGCGGCCTCCCACGCCTGGCAGCCAATCTCCATCCAGGCGATGTCCGAGCCTCCGACACCGCCGTCAAGGCCACAACCCACCCCGAAATCCAGGGTGCCGCCGAGGTGCACGCCGCTCACCGGGCTGGTGTCGATCGACAGCTTGCCCGGGAGGCTCAGCTGGTCGAACGCCGGTATGGCACCGCGCAGCGGCCTGCGGAGACCGGAGGCCTTGCGGGGCACGATCTTCACCCCGGGAGCGAGTTTCGGCGTGCCTCGCAACTGGTCGGGGCTGAACGCCCGCTCGATCCAGAACTCGCCCTGGACGAGGGCGTCCTGCAGGGTGGCCTGGATGGCGGTGGCGCGGTTCGCCTCGATCGCCGTCACCTTCACCAGCAGGCCGCTGGGGGTCTGCTTGGTGATCCCGGCGTTCAGTACTGCGCCGACGACGAGACCCACGGGCAGTGAGGTGAACGTGATCGCAAACTCACACATCGGGTGCGTGTCGGCCTCGGCGAGGCAGGCCTCGGAATTGGTGATGGTGAGCGAGGTGATCCGCCCGGTCTCTGCCGCACTCAGCACGCGGGTTTCTGGCTGAAGGATCGGTTCGAGCCCCTTGCGCCGGTGCAGGCCGTACGTCGAGTTGGGGTCGAGATCGGTAGCCCAGGTGGCTGACTTGTCCTCGGGGCTGCCCTGCCAGGTTGTGGCCATGGACGGTGTCGAGGTCGGGGACGGTGCCTGGGGGGGCTGCTCGCTGCAGGCGGACAGGGCAACGCAAAGGCCGACAACCAGCGCGGTGACGCGCCGCGCCAAGGTGGACATCATTGTCCTTTCGATGCTTCCCGAACTACCCTCCATCCTCCTCTTCCGCAGCCCTCGCCGGGGGCGAACAGCCCGCTCCGACCGGGTCCTCGCGGACGCTCGCCACGATCCGGGGCTATCGTGCGGGAATGGCTCCTCCCGATCGGACGCACGTCGGCCAGGGGATCGGCGGAACCTTCGACCCTGGCCGGCTTCGGCGCGTCGTGCTGATCGTCGCCGGCCTGAACCTCGCCTACTTCTTCGTCGAGTTCGCGATCGCTCTCACCGCCGGATCGGTGGCATTGCTCGCCGACAGCGTGGACTTCCTCGAAGACACGGCCGTCAACCTGCTGATCTACCTGGCGCTGGGATGGGAGCTCCGTCGACGCGCGCTCGTTGGCAAGGCCATGGCCGTCGTGATCCTCGGACCGGCCGTCCTCGCGGGCTGGAAGGCGATCGAGCGCTTCGCTGCACCAGTGGCTCCTGACGTCCTGCCGGTCGTGCTTGCCTCCGTCGGCGCGATCGTCGTCAACGGAACCAGCGCGATCCTGCTCACGACCGTCCGCCACCATGGTGGCTCGCTCAGCCGGGCCGCGTTCCTCTCAGCCCGCAACGACGTCCTCGTGAACCTGTCGATCATTGCCATGGCAGCGGTCACGCTCTGGTCGCGTTCGGGCTGGCCAGACCTGATCCTGGGCTGCTTCATCATCCTGCTGGCGCTGCGTGCGGCCCACGAGGTGTGGGAAGTCAGCGAGGAGGAACGGCTGGCTGCAAAGGCCCTTGCAGGCGAGCAGATCGACTGACTCTTGGCCAGCGGGCGATCAGGTACGCCACGACGACAAGCGCGAGGATCAGCACCGCCACGGCGACAAGCGCGAGGATCACCACCGCCACGATCGTGGTGCCGAGCGGGGCATCGCTGACGGGAACGAGTTAGGGTCGCCACCGCGATCCCGAACGTGTCCCGGTGGCGACACCCACCCCACGCGTAGCCGCGAATCCTGCCGGTGGTGCCAGGCGTGGGCTCGCGACAGAGATCGGCGCGGCCCGGGTGCCTGCCGTCGAGGCTGGGCATTAGTGCCTCTTGTCCACCCCTGCGGGCGGCGGGATCCTCAGGCCAGTGGGTGCTGGTCGTTGGGAGGGGGACCGCGTGCCGCACGACTTCGATCCTGCCGGGCACCCGGCAGCGACATCTGTGGAGTACTGCGACGCCGTCGTCGTCGGCTCGGGCTTCGGTGGGTCAGTCTCGGCCTACCGCCTGGCCCAGGCCGGTCGATCGACGATCGTCCTGGAACGCGGTCAGGCTTATCCGCCGGGCAGCTTCGCCCGCAACCCGTACGAGATGAGCCGTGCCTTCTGGGAGCCGAAGGACGGGTTGTTCGGGCTCTTCGACATCCGCTCGTTCCGCAAGCTCGAAGGCATCATCTCCAGCGGGCTCGGTGGTGGATCGCTGATCTATGCCAACGTCCTCCTTCGCAAGGACGAGCGCTGGTTCGTCAAGGACTCGCCGCTTCCGGGTGGCGGCTACGAGCACTGGCCGATCAGCCGCGACGACCTCGAGAAGCACTACACGGCAGTGGAAGCGATGCTGACGCCCAGTCCCTCGCCGTACCCGGACCTGCCCAAGGCAAAGGCCCTCCGGGAGGCTGCGCAAGCGCTGGGCCTTGACACCTTCCACCCGCCGCTGGCGATCACGTTCGCTCCACCGGGCGGTCAACCGGCGCCGAAGCAGGTCATCCCCGAGCCGGAGTACGGCAACCTCCACGGCCTGACCCGGCTCACCTGCCGCCTGTGCGGCGAGTGCGACATCGGCTGCAACGAGGGTTCCAAGAACACCCTCGACCACAACTACCTTTCCGCGGCCAAGCACCTGGGCGCGGACCTGCGAACCCTGTGCGAGGTCTCCGGGATCGCCCCCCTGGATCGTGGTGGGTTCGAGGTGGTGTACACCCGGTACGGGACTGACCCCGACCGCAGTGGTGACCGGTCGCGGTCGCAGCACCGCATCCGGTGCACGAACCTGTTCCTGGCCGCCGGCACCTTCGGCACGACGTCCCTGCTGCTGCGCAATCGGGTGAACCTTCCCGGCCTCGGGCGGGCACTGGGTTCTAGGTTCAGCGGCAATGGTGACCTGCTCACCTTCTGCATGGGGGCGAAAGCCGAAGGGCCAACGGGCGGGATGCGTCTCATCGACGGCAGCTACGGTCCGGTGATCACCACGGCGATGCGGGTACCGGATGGCCTGGACGAGGGCGGGCATCGACGCGGCTACTACGTTCAGGAGGCCGGCTTCCCCGACTTCGCCAACTGGCTGATCGAGACCGCAGCCGTCGGCTCGTCGATGAAGCGGGCAGCCGCGGTGGCCCGCGACCTGCTGAGGTACCGGCTCGGGAGGCGTTATGAGTCGACCATTTCCGCAGAGATCGCCAAGCTCGTCGGGCAGGGCAAGCTCGGCAGCAGCGCCCTGCCGCTACTGGGCATGGGCAGGGACATCGCCGACGGAAGGATTGTGCTGCGCGACGGCGAACTCGACGTGCAGTGGACCTCGGCGACCTCGATGCAATACTTCACCGCGATGCGCGAGACCATGCGCGAGATCGCCGGCGCCCTGCATGCCGAGTACCACGACAGCCCGCTGTGGTGGACCAAGCGGGTGGTCACCGTCCACCCCCTCGGAGGCACGCCGATGGGCCGGCACGTGCACGAGGGAGTGGTCGACGCCTACGGGGAGTCGTTCGGCCATCCTGGGCTGTTCGTGGTCGACGGCTCACAGATGCCCGGCCCGGTGGGCCCGAACCCGGCCTTCACCATCGCAGCCCTCGCGGATCGCGCGGTGGAGCATCTTCTCGAGCGCCCGCTGTCGCAACGCCCGTCCGAGGCCGTCGAGCCGGAAGCGGGTGAACCAGAGGCGACGGCGCCCGCCGGACGCAGCGTCCGGTTCACCGAACAGATGAAGGGCTACCTCGCCCTCGGCGAGACCGACCCTATGGCGGGCTGGCGGAAGGCGCGCCTCCTCGGGCACCGGTTCATGTTCGAGCTGACGATCGAGGTGCCCGACATGGACACCTTCGTCGACGCAGGCGACCATCCGGGCACGGCGGTCGGGTGGGTGCACTGTGACCTGCTGGGCGGGCGCCTCACAGTGGAACGGGGCTGGTTCAACCTGTTCGTCGCGACGGCGGCAGCCGATACCAGGGAGATGCGCTACCGCTTGTGGCTGCGTGACCTCGGGGGTGCCCCCGTGACCCTGTACGGGTTCAAGGAGGTGCGCGACGACCCCGGCGTCGACCTGTGGAAGGACACCTCGACCCTGTACGTCACGCTCCTGCGCGGCCACGTGCCGCCGGACGAGGACGGCGAGGTGATCGGCGCAGGAATGCTCCGGATCCTGCCACAGGACTTCGCCCGGCAGTTGACCACCTTCCGCGCGGGTGGGAAGGGTCCGGTGGCATCCATGGCCCGGTTTGGTGCGTTCTTCGGCAAGTCGTTGCGCGATGTCTACCTGGCCCCGTCCGCGCCGAAGGGAGGGCAGCAATGACCGAGGCACTGATGGCCCGACCCACCCAACACGACGAGACCCACTTCATCCGGGCCGACGACGGCCTGCCGCTCACCCTGATCAGGGTCAGGGGCAGCCAGCAGCCGACGAAGGGCCCTGTCGTGCTGGTCCATGGTGCCGGTGTTCGGGCCGAGCTCTTCCGCCCACCCGTCGAACGCACCATCGTCGACGCCCTGATCGCCGATGGCCGGGATGTGTGGCTGCTCAACTGGCGGGCCTCCATCGACCTCGACCCCGTTCCCTGGACGCTGGACGATGCGGCCGCCTACGACCACCCGGCCGCGGTGCGTCACATCGTGGCCCAGACTGGCTGCCCCTCGATCAAGGCCATCGTCCACTGTCAGGGATCGACGTCCTTCTGCATGAGCGCCGTCGCCGGCCTTGTCCCCGAGGTCGACGTGATCGTCAGCAACGCCGTGTCACTGCACCCCGTGATCCCGGCCTTCGCCCGGTTCAAGATCCAGGCCCTGCGGCCGGCGATGCAGCAGCTCACGCCCTACCTCAACCCCGCGTGGGGCGACGGCCCGAACACTGCCTTCTCCCGGGTAGCGCGAGGGGTGGTGCTCGCCACCCATCGCGAGTGCGCCAACCCGGTGTGCCGCATGGTCAGCTTCACCTACGGCTCAGGGCGGCCGGCGCTGTGGTCGCACGAGAACCTCAACGACGAGACCCACGAATGGCTCCGCGGGGAGTTCGGCGTGGTACCGATGAGCTTCTTCGCCCAGATGGCGGCGTGCGTCCGCGCCGGCCAGCTCGTGTCGGTGTCGAAACGCCCCGGCCTCCTGCAGCGCTACGCGACCGATGCCCCGCGGACGACGGCCCGCTTCGCCCTGTTCGCCGGCGCCCGGAACCGATGCTTCCTGCCCGAGAGCCAGATGCTGACCTACGAGTACCTCCGGCAGCACCGCCGTGGCGACACCCTGCACGTCCTGCCCACCTATGGTCATCTGGACGTCTTCCTCGGAAAGCACGCCGCCGATGACGTGTTCCCGGCGATCATTGGCGAACTCAACCGTCCCACCACTGCGGCAACGCACGATGAGGGAGGCGCAGCGAGCTGGGTCGGTCATCCCTGACCGGAGTGAGGTGCACCATGATTGCCAGCGTGGACAAGACTGCGGAGTTCCGGCGGTTGCACGCCTCGGGGTGCTTCGTGATGCCGAATCCCTGGGACGCGGGGAGCGCGCGGGCGCTCGCGGCGATGGGCTTCGCCGCACTGGCCACGACGAGTTCGGATTTCGCCTGGAGCACGGGGCGCCCGGACAACACCGTCGGCCTCGACGAGACGCTCGCTCACCTGCGTCTCATCTCGGCCGCTGTTGACCTGCCGGTGAACGCGGACTTCCAGAACGGCTTCGCTGCCGAGCCGGAGCAGGTGGCAGCCAACGTCGGCCTCGCCGTGCAGACCGGAGTCGCCGGGTTGTCGATCGAGGACTTCTCCGGCGATCCGGCCGAGCCCCTGTTCGAGTTCGGTCTGGCAATCGAACGGATCCTTGCTGCGAGAGCGGCCATCGACGACAGCGGCACCGGGGTCCTCCTCACCGCCCG
>JBBRIY010000146.1:0-6929 GCA_038220215.1 Propionibacteriales bacterium | reverse complement strand
GACGACCCGGTGAGGAGGTACAGCCCCTTCTCGCTGTGGTCGTCGACCGCGCGCCGAACGAGGTTCCAGATGTCCGGAGTGTCCTGCCACTCGTCGAACAGGATCGGCGTCGGGGATGCGAACAGCTGGTCCGGGAACGTCTCCAGCGCCGCACGAGCGGCCCGGTCGACCTCCATCCGGAACACGGTCCGCGCCACCTGGGATGCCGTGACGGTCTTTCCGACGGCCTTCGGGCCGTCGATGAGGACCGCACCCATGAATCCCATGAGATCCCGTAGCTCGGCGTCGACGACGCGCGGGCGGTAACTGGTCACCGCTCAAGTCTAGGGGCTGCCACTGCGGAATCCCAGATTCGTCAGGGCTGAAATCCCGGATCCGTCGGTCGTGAAGTCGGAGATCCGTCGAAGTCTGCGCGTGGGGTTGGGTAACCCGGTCCACCGGTGGCCGGCCCTATTGTCGATCGCTGTCTCCGCGCGGGGCGGCGGGAGGAGACCCAAGGCCGTTCGACCTCGGCTTCTGGACGGGCGGGATCGCCGTGCTCCTGAAGTCAGTCCGCAGAAAGTCCGCAGAAAGTCCGCAAGAAGTCCGCAGAAGCACCGAACCAGCTTCTGCACCACCAACGCCGACCAACGCTATAAACGCTAGTCAAACCTCTATTGCCAACGCTGTTCGCCGATTCCGCGCATTGCCGTAAACTGCTCGGATAGTTCCCCTACTACTACTGAAAGTGCCGACGTTCGGCTACCGGGCTGTGGTGGGGATCGTGACGGTGGGCTGGGTTCGTCGACATCAACCGCCAACCCAATCGCAGCGAAGCTCCCTGTCCTCACCAGCAACGCCGATGCCCCGTTGGCCAGTCCCCCTTCGGGGACTTGAGCTGGGCATACCGGTCGTTCCACACTTGATGTGAATGGGGCGGTAGCGCGTCGTCGCCGTTGCATCGAATCTTGGTAGCGCCAAGTCGCCTGGTCTTGCTGTGCAATCGGCTCGACCTCGACCAGTCCACGGATATCACCGGCCCCTGACCTCGGCTGCCCTGATCATCGTGTGCACGCCAGGCCAATGAACCTAGTGAGGGCCGCGACCGTGGAGATGCAGAATTGGACGGCGCAGTCGTTGAAAGCCAGCCAGGGGAGCCGGGTGCCGTTGGGCACACACCCCGGCCTTCCGCGCTGCCACGCCGTGTGCGCCCATCCGGGACCGCCTGACTTCATCAGCTCAGTGCGCCGGGGCCCATCAGTTGTTCAACGGCGCTGGCGAACCGCCTGGTGCGGTCCGGCCGAAGGCGGCTCATCGTGATACTTGATCCGGTCGTGATCGCCAACGTGGCAGGTGCGGTCATCTGTGCGGTCATCGCCATCATTACCTGGCGGCGGCGGGCCCAGAACCCGATTTTCGCAGTGGCGCTGACCTTCGTGATGCTGGGGGGGTGTTGGTGGTCGGTGTCCCTTGCCGTGGTGGTGGGGTCGACCAGCCAGACCGTAGTGGCTATTGCCACCTTGCTGACCTTTCCCGGGCCCGCTGTCCTGACCTCGGCCTTCCTGTGCCTCGGGCTCGCGACGGCCCGGCCGCAGTGGGTGCCGCGACACGGGATGCTGGTGGCGCTGCTGGTTGAGCCGGCCCTGATCACGCTGGCCGCACTAACCAACCCCTGGCACCAGCTGGTGTATGGCGGCGCGGGCGCCGCGCAGCTCACGGGGTCGGCCGAGTGGACGTACGGCCCGGTCTTCTGGGTGGATACCGTCTACGGCGTCCTCATGATGGTCATCGGTATGGCTCTTGTCGCGTGGAGCTGGTGGACGTCGCCGTCGGCGTTCCGGGCTCAGCGGCTCGCGGTGTTCCTCGGCGCCCTTGTGCCGCTGGCCTTGAACCTGGGCTTCCTCGCCGGCGGATTCGGCGGCGGCGCCGACCCGACCCCGCTGGGTTTTCCGTTCACCGGGACGATCATGTGGTGGGCGATCTTCCGGCAGGACCTGTTCGCGTTCAGCCCGGTGGCACGGGCCCTGATCGTTGACCAGATCGGTGATGCGGTCGTGGTCGTCAGCGCCGGAGGCCGGATCCTCGACGTCAACGGCGCGGGTGGTGATCTGCTGCGGGCGATGAACCCCGGCGCGCCCACCAATCTGGTCGGGCTGTCGGCCCGCGAACTGGTCGGCGACATGGTCGCCCCCACCTATGACCGTCAGAGTGAGCTTGTGGTGGAGTTCCCTGGTGGTCGGACCGAGTTCGAGGTACGTTCCTCCCCACTCGTCGACCGGCGCCGCCGGGCGCTGGGGGACGTGTACGTCGCCCGGGACGTCACCGAGGCCAACGCCGTGAGCCGACGCCTCGCGGCCGCGCACACCCAGCTGGTCCGGCAGGTCGAAACCATCGAACTGCTCCGCGCGGACCTGGTCGAGCAAGCCGGCCGGGACCCGTTGACCGGGCTGCACAACCGCCGCCACATGCTCGCTCACTTCGCCCCGATGCTCGCCGCCGCCGAGGCCACCGGGGAGACCCTTGCCGTCGTGCTGTTCGACCTCGACAAGTTCAAGGCCGTCAACGACAACCTCGGCCACCTCGTCGGGGACGCGGTGCTGGTCGCCGTCGCGCGCCGGCTGGAGGAACGGGCACCCGCTGGCGCCCTGGTGTCCCGCTGGGGCGGGGAGGAGTTCTTCGTCGCCCTTCCCGGCGCGAACGCAACGACTGGGCTGGTGATCGCCGACGACCTGCGCCAGCGGTGCGCTCAGGACACGATCGAGGTCGACGGCAGGACTATCGGCTGCACCCTCAGCGGTGGTGTGGCCGCCTACCCGTCGTCGGGCACCACAATGGACGAGCTCTTCCACTCTGCGGACCTCGCGATGTACCAGGCAAAGAACGCCGGCCGGAACGTCGTGCGGCTGGCCATGGACCAGGCATTGCTCACGGTGGCCGGGCCCGCGCAGGGCTCGCACTTTCGCTCGTGAGATCCGGCCGCGAACGCTCGGGACGTCCGAACGGTCTTACCGACGGCCTTCGGTCTCGATGAGGGCCGCACCCATGCGCGGCCATGGGATCGTCAAGTTCGGCGTCCACGACGCGAGGCCGGTAGCTGGCACGGTTGCGGTCCAGGTTCCACCATCGCGAAGTCCCAGATTTCCTGGTTGACTATCCAAGATCCGTTGGTGAAGTCGGGCGTTTGTGAAGCTGACATCCGGAGTTGCCACCCACCTTGACCAACGTCAGGAACCCTCGCCAAAACGGCGATTCCCACCGCTGCCCGCTAATCCCCTGGCACGCCGCAAAACCCTTTGGGAAAGTCCCCTACCACTACTGGAACCGAATCCCGGGTGTGCCGCCGTCGCCCTGGCGCAGCTCACGGTTATGGGCTGCTACCGGCACAGAAGTTCGGCACAGCATTGCTATGGTCATTGATCATTCGATTTACTCCTCGTTCGATTTGCGGAAGCCGGGTGCGGCTCCGACCAAATAGTTGGGGTCGGAGCCGCAGCCGGGTTTCCCAGGTAGCGGGCCGTGGTGGGCGTTCACTGCAGTGAACGGAACAGCATGTACATGTCTGTCCTGGACCGCTGGTCGGCGACCTCCTGCCAGAAGCGGTCAACCTCGAGCTGCCGCACAGCGCGCTCCCGCCTGCGAGCGAGCCGCTCGCTGCGGAGGACGTCGGAACGGCGCGCCCACCGGATGAGGGCCATGCCGGACCAGATGGCCGCGCGATCGATCAGGCCCTTGTTGGTGAGGGCAATGGGTGGATGGATTTCTTCACGGGTCAGCGTGAGGGTGTTGTTCACAGCGATTTCCTTTGATGCATTTCTGGGCACGCCGAATCGGCGCAGGTGATGGACCGCACGAATGCGGTTTCAGACCAAAGAGCTCTGGGTCTGGACGTGGCGTTGCTTCGACCTACTTGCCGAATGCTGGCTTCGTGAGCGTCGCCACCGTCAAATCAGGTGGCGGATCGAAACCGCTACCCGCGGTGAGCGGTGAGGACGCCGACGGAGCCGGCAGCGTTGAACCCATCTCGAGTTCGATTGGTGATCATCATTGGCCGGCCTCCTTTCGTGTGATACGGCGCGACTGGAATAAACTAATGCATTTGGCACGCTTTGGCAACCCGATCTGTGCGTACGTTTGCGGGCGGTGGTCGATCATCTTCGGGGACCCCTGGATGCCCTTGAACGGGTGCCGGTAGCTGCTCTCGCCAGCTAGCTTGCACAACAAGGTAGCTGGCGATACCGTGTATCCATGACCACTGAGCAAGAGGGATGGGGCTCGCAGCTCCGTAAGGGCGTCGTCGAATTGGCGGTGCTCGGACTGCTGGCCCGCGAACCCATGTACGGATCGCAGCTGGTCGACAAACTTGCCGCGCGACCGGAACTCGCCATCACAGCTGGCACGGTCTACCCGCTGGTAGCCCGCCTCGCCAAGGGCGGGCTGGTCACGTCCACCTGGCAGGAGTCGCCCGTCGGCCCGCCCCGGAAGTACTACAAGCTCACAACGGCCGGCGCCCGGGCGCTGACCGCCATGGCCACCACTTTCACGGCCGTTGCCACGGCTGTTCGCGAGATTGTTGAGGAGTCACGATGATCAGTTCCCTCGATGTGCTGGACGGCGAGGCGCGCGCTGCGCTGGACGCCTGCCTCGAGCGGGTCGGCCACGGCGTCGAAGCCGAGTTTCGGGAGGAGGTGCTCGACGACCTCCGGGCCTACTTCGCCGACCACCTCGAGCCCGGCGCCACGGCCGCAGAGGTGACGGCTCTGGCGGCGTCCGTCGGGGAGTCCTTCGAGCCCGAGGAGCCGGGTCAGGCACGCTTTGCCGGCGTGCCGATCGACCTGTCGCCGCCGACGGCGGAACGGGTCGCGCACACCTGGTGGAATCCGCGCGACGAGCGCATCTTCGTACCGCGTGTGTTCGGTCTCGGCTGGGCCCTGAATTTAGGTGCCGTGGCCGTGAAGCTCGGCGTCATCGAGCCCGACGCCGAGGACGAGCCCTTCGAGAACACGCCTCCGACGTCCTTCCGTCGGGCCCTCGTCGTGCCCGCGGTGCTGTCGGCCGCCGTGGTCGCCCATTACGCGCTGCGGGGTCGCGAACTGCCGAATCGCCTGCCCAGCCAGGCGGACCTCGCCGGCAGGGCCGGTAGCTGGACCAGCAAGCCGGTTGCCGCGGCCACCGACATCGCGGTCGCCGTCGTCCCGACGGTGTGGGCGGCAGTGACAGTTGGCAGGGGTGGCACCGGCGCCAAGGCCGCCGGGTCGCTGGCCACCGCCACGGGAGCGGCCGCGATCGCCGCAGGGTTGTCCCTTTGGCGTACCGCTGCGCTCGACGGACGGGCCCGGCCATGGTTCGGCCCTGCGCTGGCCGGGCTCCTCTGGGTGCCTGCCGGAGGCCTGCTCCTCGCCCTCGCCCTCGCTGGCCGGACCGCCGAGCAGCGACGTGACTTCGGGGGTGAGCGATGACCACGCTCACACCGGCCCGCGTCGCCTGGTCGCGGGTCAGCTGGTTCTACGGCATCGCCTTCGGGGGCGCCGTTCTCGTGGGTCTGGTGCTCTGGGCAATGCGACAGGGCGGGATACCCGTCGTCGTCATCCAGGCCGCCACAGCGGTGCTGTACATGCCGCTGCCCCTCGTGGCGGGCCTGATCGTGGAGCGCCGCGCCGGCCGCCGGCCCCTGATCGCCACGGAGTGGCGGCACCTGCGCACCAGGTTCTGGGCGACGATCGGGCCCAGCGCCGGGTATGCGCTGGTCGTCATGATCGCCGTACTGGCCCTCGCCCTCGTCGTCGCCCTGATCGCGGGTGCGGTCGGGCTGCCGGGCGCCGGCCACTTCGTTGCGAGCGATGCCGAGTTCCGTGACCGCCTGCTCCAGATCGTCCCTGCCCTGCCGGCGGACACGCAACTGCCGCCCGTGCCGGTGCTCGCCGCCGCGCTGCTTTCACAGGGTCTCCTGGCGGGCCTGACCATCAACGGGCTCTTCGCGTTCGGCGAGGAGTACGGGTGGCGCGGTGTTCTCGCCGAGGAGTTGCTCCCGCTCGGGAACCTGCGGGCGAACCTGCTCACCGGCCTGCTCTGGGGCCTGTGGCACGCGCCGGTCATCATCCTGCTGGGCCACAACTACGGCACGGAGTGGGGTTGGGGCATCCTGCTGATGGTGGCCTGGACGACACCGCTGGCCTTCCTGCTCTCCTGGGTGCGCCAGCGCTCCGGCTCTGTCCTCGCGCCGGCCTTCCTCCACGGCGCCTACAACGGCACCATCGGCTTCTTCGTCCTCACGATCACCGGCGGCTCCCTCTTCGTCGCACTGCCCATGGGACTGCTGATGGCCCTGGTGCTGGCTGCGGTCGCCCTCGTCGTCTGGCGTCTGCCTCTGCGTCCCGGTCCGATGAGCGGAACGCAGGAAGTCGCCGTTCCCGGGCCCGACTACTCTGCCGAGCGTGTTCGCGAAGCTGCATCCGGTTCCGGCCCTCGACCGTCCTGACCTGCTGCCCGCGGCGGTCATCGAGGCCGTCCGCGCCTACGCCCCGTCCGCCCAGGTCTTCGAGGTGGACCCGGCCCACGCCGACACCGAGACGCTGTGCCAGGTGTACGACCTGCCGATGGATGTGATGGCCAACGCCGTCCTCGTGCTGGGACGCCGCGGCGGCGACGATCGCTACGCCTGCTGCATGACGCTGGCCCACCGTCGGGTCGACGTGAACAACGTCGCGCGGCGCAAGCTCGATGTGCGCAAGGCCTCCTTCGCTCCCATGGAGTTCGCCGTCGAGGCGTCCGGGATGGAGTACGGCGGCATCACCCCGGTCGGCCTGCCAGCCGACTGGCCGGTCTGGGTGGACGGGGTGGTCGCTGACACCGCCCTCGTCTGCATCGGCGCGGGCATCCGCGGCGCGAAGCTGCTGCTACCCGGCGCCGACCTGCTCAAGCTCCCCACCGCCGAACGCGTGGACGGCTTGGCC
>JBBRIY010000145.1:0-6960 GCA_038220215.1 Propionibacteriales bacterium | reverse complement strand
GACTTCGGACAGCTGGACACCCCCGACTCGGTGTTCCCGAACAACTGGTTCTCCACCCACCACGGTGGCAGGATCGCGATCTACCCGATGTATGCGCCCAACCGGCGCCGGGAGCGCCGCAGCGACGTGATCGAGGAGTTGAAGTGCACCTACCGGGTGCAGGAGGTCATCGACTACTCCGGCCTCGAGTACGACGACCTGTTCCTCGAGGGCACTGGCGCCATGGTGCTGGACCACCTCGAGCGGGTCGCCTACGTCGCCAGCTCGCACCGGGCCGACCCGGTGATCCTCGAGCGGTTCTGCACGGCCTTCGGCTACGAACCGATGGTCTTCCCGACCGCCGGCCCCGATGGTCGACCGATTTATCACACCAACGTGCTGCTCACGATCGCTACCGAGTACGCCCTCGTCTGCCTTGCGGCCATCAGCGACGCCGCCCGCCGCTCCGAGGTCGCCGCCCGCCTCGAGGAGAGCGGACGGACGGTGCTTGACCTCAGCTTCGCCCAGGTGGCCGACTTCGCAGGCAACGCGATGGAGCTCACCGGCAGCGACGGACACCTGCTGGCGCTTTCCTGCCGGGCAGCGGCCGCGCTCACGCCGGGGCAACGGGCAACCATCACGCAGTCAGCCCGGCTGCTGCCCCTCTCGATCCCGACCATCGAACTGGCCGGCGGCTCGGTCCGCTGCATGCTCGCCGGGGTGAACCTCACCCCGCGCTAGCCGGCGGACGGCCCCGCCTTGGCAGCGGGGCCGCGTCCTTCGGGGTGCGGCCCGCCCGCTTCAGGGACTGCCGCAGCAGCATCTCGATGTGCGCGTTCAGCGACCGCAGGTCGTCGGCCGCCCAGCGGGCAAGGGCCTCATGAACGGCCGGGTCAAGGCGCAGCAGGACGGGCTTGCGCTCCGCCCGGCCGGTCCCGGCTGAGGAGCCCTCCGGCCCCTGACCGCTCTGCTCGACCATCGCTCAGTTGTAGAGCGTTCCGGTGTTGACCACCGGGGTGGCCTGGCTCGAGCTGCACAGCACCACCAGCAGGTTGGACACCATGGCTGCCTTGCGTTCGTCGTCAAGGGCCACCACCTCGTCCGCCTCCAGCCTGCGCAGGGCGCTCTCCACCATGCCAACAGCACCCTCGACGATCATCTCCCGGGCTGCGATCACTGCGCTGGCCTGCTGGCGCTGCAACATGGCGTGGGCGATCTCCGGGGCGTAGGCGAGGCTGGAGATCCTGGCCTCCACAACCTCAAGGCCTGCGATGGCAATGCGGGCCGCGACCTCGGTGGCCAGTTCGGCAGCGATCAGGTCGGTGGACCCGCGCAGGGTCTCCTGACCGACGCCAGCATTGTCGTAGGGATGGCTGGACGCCACGTGGCGCAGCGCGGACTCGGACTGGACCTCGACGAAGTCGGTGTACTTCTCAACGGCGAAGACGGCCTTGGCGGTGTCCGCGACCTGCCAGACGATGATCGCTGCGATGTTCACCGGGTTGCCGTCGGCATCGTTCACCTTCAGCTCATGGGTCTCGAAGTTGCGGACCTTCACCGAGACCTTCCTGCCCATGACCAGCGGCACGGTCAGCTTCAGTCCGGGGCTGCGGACGGTGCCGACGTATCGCCCGAACAGCTGCAGGACCCGGGTGTCACCGGGACCCACGATCGTGATCGCCGTGGCGACCAGGACGGCGAGCAGGAAGATCAGGACACTGCCGAGGATGTAGGCGGCCGGATCGGCGCCACTCTCGTCGGCGGCAGCGCCGAGCACCATCAGCCAGATCGAGACCGCCAGCAAGGCAAGGAAGGCGATCACACCGACCGCACCGTTCACTGTCAGGGCGCGCCGTTCGGCGATGTCCACCCGGGCACCGGCGTGCCCTACCGGGACACCAGCCGGCTCACCGGCCAGTGGTTCCTGGTCGTCACGCGGGATTCGTTCGTCGAACGTCATCTCTTCACTCCTCTGGGGGAAAACTGATATCTAATTGATATCACTTTTCCACCCAGAACGGAAGGTGCTCCCTCCCCTGGCGGCCTGCGGGGGTTAGAGGTTGTAGCCGATCGAGCGGAGCTGCTCGCGTCCGTCGTCGGTGATCATCTCCAGGCTCCATGGCGGCAACCAGACCCAGTTGAGCGTCACCGAGGCGACCAGCCCCTCCAGTGCCAGCTGCGTGTCGTACTCCAGCCGGTCGGTCAGCGGGCAGGTCGGTGAGGTGAGCGTCATGTCGACGGTGGCGTTGTTGTCGTCGTCGATCGTGATGCCGTACACGAGGCCGAGGTCGACGACATTCACCATCAGTTCGGGATCGACGACGTCCTTCATCGCCTCCAGTACGTCCTCCTCCGTCGGGCGGGCGCCGCCCACGGCATCGGGGAACGTGTCCTGGACGAGATCGGACGGACGGATGTTCTGGGTCATTGCTGTTCCTCCACTGCGCTGTTGGACGCTGCGCCGTTGGCTGCCAGCGCCTGCGCGGCCGCGTCCTTGAACGCCGACCAGCCGAGCAGGGCGCACTTCACCCTGGCCGGAAATTGGGCCACCCCGACGAACGCGACAGCGTCCTCGAGCCGGTCCTCATCGGGCTCAAATGAGCCCATCGAATGCATCATCTCCGTGAACTCGGCATGCAGGGCGAGCGCCTCGTCCACCGTCTTGCCGATCACCAGGTCACTCATCACAGAGGTGGATGCCTGGGAGATCGAGCACCCGACGCCCTCGTAGGAGACGTCGGTGACCCGTTCCCCGTCCAGCGCCACCCGCAGCAGCACCTCGTCGCCGCAGGTGGGGTTCACGTGGGTCACCTGGGCCTGGTACGGCTCCCGCAGCCCGCTGTGATGCTTGGCCTTGTAGTGCTCCAGGATGATGTCCTGGTACATCGCCTCGACACTCATCGCTTCCCTCCGAAAAAGTCACGGACGTACACCAGGCCCTCGGCAAGCGCGTCGATCTCGGCCAGCGTGGTGTACAGGTACCCCGAAGCCCGGCTGGACGCACCGATCCCGACCCGATCGTGCAGCGGACGCGCGCAGTGGTGCCCGCCCCGAACGGCGATGCCGTGGGCGTCGAGCAACTGCATCACGTCGTGCGGGTGCACCTCGAGGCCGTCGGCGGTCGCCAGCGTGAAGGAGATCGCGCCGCCGCGATCGACAGCTTCGGTCGGCCCGAGGATCCCGACGCCGTCGATGGCGACCAGCCGGGAGAGGGCGTAGGCGGTGATTCGCTGCTCGTGTGCTGCGACGTTCGCCATGCCCACGCCGTTCAGGTAGTCGATGGCTGCACCCAGCCCGACGGCCTGCGCGATCGGCGGGGTGCCGGCCTCAAAGCGTCGGGGAGGTGGCGCGAACGTCGACCCGGAGAGCCGGACGACCTCGATCATCTCCCCGCCACCGAGGAACGGCGGCAGCGTGTCGAGCAGCTCGTAGCGGCCCCACAGGACGCCGATGCCGGTGGGCCCCAACATCTTGTGGCCGGTGAAGGCCATCAGGTCTGCGCCGAGGGCTGCCACGTCGGTGGGCAGTTGCGGCACGCCCTGCGAACCGTCCACCACGACGTGCGCACCGACCCGGTGCGCCATGGCGGCGATCTCGGGGATCGGATTCACGGTGCCGAGCACGTTCGAGACCCAGGCGACGGACACAATGCGGGTGCGTTCGTTGATCAGGCGGTTGGCCGCGGCAGCCTCAAGGTCGAGCCGGCCGTCCGGCGTGATGTCGAACCACCGCAGGATGGCGCCGGTGCGCTGTGCGAGCAGCTGCCACGGCACGATATTGGAGTGGTGCTCCAGCACGGAGATGACGATCTCGTCGCCGGCGGACAGGCGTCCGCCAAGGCTGTGGGCCACCAGGTTCAGGGCCTCGGTCGCGTTCTTGGTGAACACGATCTCCTGCGGTCCGGCCGCACCGATGAAGTCCGCGATCTTCGTCCGGGCACCCTCGAAGGCCTCCGTGGCCTCGCCACCGAGGGTGTGCATGGCCCGAGCGACATTGGCGTTGTGCTGCAGGTAGTGCTCCTCGAGCGCGTCGACCACCTGCACCGGCTTCTGCGAGGTGTTCGCCGAGTCCAGGTAGACCAGCGGCCACCTGCCAACGGTGCGCCGCAGGATCGGGAAGTCCTCCCTGATCCGTTCGACGTCATAGCCGTCCGTGACCGGAGCCACCGGAGGCTCGGTCAGCTTGAGGGCCCGCAGCGGCTCAGGCATCGACCTTCGCGGCCTTCACGAACCGGTCGTAGCCGTCGACCTCGAGGCGGTCGGCCAGCTCCGGGCCGCCCTCGGCCACGATGCGGCCGTCGACGAAGACGTGGACGAAGTCGGGCTTGATGTAGTTCAGGATCCGCGTGTAGTGCGTGATCAGCAGAAGGCCGCGGTCGCGCTGCTCCATGTAGCGGTTGACGCCCTCGGAGACGATCCGCAGAGCGTCGATGTCGAGCCCGGAGTCGGTCTCGTCGAGGATCGCGAACTTCGGGTTCAACAGCTCCAGCTGCGCGATCTCGTTGCGCTTCTTCTCGCCACCGGAGAAGCCTTCGTTCAGCGAACGGGCGGCGAAGCTACCGTCGAGCCCGATGCGTTCGAGGGCCGCATTGACCTCCTTCACCCAGGTGCGCACCTTGGGTGCCTCGCCGGAGAGGGCTGTCTTGGCCGTGCGCAGGAAGTTGGCGACAGACACTCCCGGCACCTCGATGGGGTACTGCATGGCGAGGAAGAGCCCTGCCTTGGCGCGCGCGTCGACCTTCAGACCGGAGAGCTCGACGCCGTCGAGGGTCACGGATCCGGACGTGATGACGTACTTGGGGTGGCCGGCGATCGAGTACGCAAGGGTCGACTTGCCCGACCCGTTCGGACCCATGATGGCGTGGGCCTCGCCGGTGCCGACGGTCAGGTTGACCCCCTTGAGGATCTCCTTCGGCCCGGTCTCGGTCAGGACGTCGACGTGCAGGTCCTTGATGCGGAGTTCTGACATTGGCTACTGCTCCTGGGTCGTAATGGGATTGTCGGGGTCTACGAAGACGGATTCACCGTCGGTTCGCACCGGGTACACCGGTACGGGCATGGTGGCGGGAAGCTCCAGCGGGAAGCCGGTGCGAAGGTCGAAGCGCGAGCCGTGCATGTAGCACTCCAGGGTGCAGCCGTCGATGTCGCCATCGCTCAGCGGCACTTCACCGTGCGAACACACGTCCTTGATGGCGAAGAAGCCATCGGCGGTGTTCACGACCGCGATATCGGCGTCACCACCGAGGTCTACGCCAATGGCTGTGCCGACCGGCACCTCGGCGACGGTGCAGGCGAGGACGAAGCTCACTGCACCCCCAGCGGAAGGCCGACGATGATCTCGAGCTCCTTCTCCACGGCTGCGAGCATCCGCTCCTCCACCTCGGGAACGCCGATGCGACGGATGATGTCCGCGAAGAAGCCGTGCACGACAAGGCGGCGGGCCTCGTCCTCCGGGATGCCGCGGGAGCGCAGGTAGAACAGCTGCTCGTCATCGAACCGGCCCGTGGTCGAGGAGTGCCCTGCGCCCTGGATCTCGCCGGTCTCGATCTCGAGGTTCGGCACCGAGTCGGCGCGGCAGCCGTCGGTGAGCACGAGGTTCTTGTTGGACTCATAGGTGTTGATGCCCTCGGCCACCTTGCGAATCAGCACGTCGCCCACCCACACCGAGTGCGCGCCCTGGCCCTGCAGCGCGCCGCGGTAGTCGACCCGGCTGCGGGTGTGCGGCTCGTTGTGGTCGACGAACAGCCGGTGCTCGATGTGCTGGCCGGCGTTGACGAAGTAGAGGCCGAACTGCTCCAGCTCGCCGCCGGGACCGTCGTACTCGGTGGTCTCGGTGAGACGCACCAGGTCACCGCCGAGGCTGGCTGTCACCGTGCGGACGCGGGCATCCCGGCCGATCTTCAGCCCGACATGACCGACGTGCACGGCGTCATCGGCCCAGTCCTGCAGCCCGACGAAGTTCAGGTGCGCACCCTCTTCGACCAACAGCGAGACGCTGGAGAGGTAGCGGGCCGAGCCGGTGTGGCGCAGCACGATGGTCGCCCTGGCGTTGGCGCCGACCTTGAAGACCACCTGGCCATACACGATCGCCCCGGCATCATCACCATGGAGCTCGATGACCAGCGGCTCGGAGAGCTCCCTGCCTGCCGCCACTTCGAACAGCACCGCACCGCCGGCGTTGGCGACAGCCAGCGCAGAGGTCCGGTCGACGGGGGCCGGCACGCCGAGGGCCATCGTCTCTGCGGTGGTCACCTCGCGCCGGGTGACGCCGTCGACAGCGTTCGCGTGCCAGCCGAGGCGGGCGTCGCTGGGCGTGCCGTCGAGCAGGCCGCGAAGGCGGCGCAGCGGCGTGAACCGCCACACCTCCTCGCGTCCTTTGGGTACCGGGTGGTCGGCGAGGTCGAAGGAAGCTGCAGGATGCAGGTGGGAGGCAACGATCGTCTCCACGGCTTCGGCCACGTTGGGTACAGCAGTCGTCACAGTCATCTTCTCTGTTGTCGCTTCGCCGCAGGCTTCAGCCCACGGCCCCTTCCATCTGGAGTTCGATGAGCCGGTTGAGCTCGAGGGCGTATTCCATCGGCAGTTCGCGTGCGATCGGCTCGATGAAGCCGCGCACGATCATCGCCATCGCCTCGTCCTCGCCCATGCCACGGCTCATCAGGTAGAAGAGCTGGTCGTCGCTCACCTTTGACACTGTCGCCTCGTGGGCCATCGAGACGTCGTCCTCACGCACGTCGACGTAGGGATAGGTGTCGGAGCGGGAGATCGTGTCCACCAGCAGGGCGTCGCACTTCACGGTCGATGCCGAGTGGTGCGCGCCTTCCTGAACCTGCACCAGCCCGCGGTAGGACGAACGGCCCCCCGAGCGCGCCACCGACTTGGAGATGATCGAGCTGGACGTGTGCGGCGCGGCGTGCACCATCTTCGAGCCGGCGTCCTGGTGCTGGCCCTCGCCGGCGAAGGCGATCGAGAGGGTCTCACC
>JBBRIY010000144.1:0-7057 GCA_038220215.1 Propionibacteriales bacterium | reverse complement strand
GGGACTCTGACGGCTCGACGGCGACCATCTTGACCTCGGGCTTGCGCTCCTTGAGCACCTGGCCGACACCGGTGATGGTGCCACCGGTACCGACGCCTGCCACCACGAAGTCGACCTCGCCATCGGTGTCGTCCCAGATCTCCACAGCAGTCGTCCTGCGGTGGATGTCGGTGTTGGCCGGGTTGGCGAACTGCCGGGCAAGGACGGCCCCCGGGGACTCGGCGGCGATCTGCTCGGAGCGGGCCACGGCCCCCTTCATACCCTCGGAGCCGGGGGTCAGGACGAGCTCGGCCCCGAAGGCGCGCAGCAGCGCCCGACGCTCCTTGCTCATGGTGTCGGGCATCGTGAGGACCACCGTGTAGCCCCGTGCTGCGCCGACGAAGGCGAGCGCGATGCCGGTGTTGCCGGAGGTCGCCTCGATGATGGTGCCGCCGGGCTGCAGCTCTCCACTGGCCTCGGCCGCATCGATGATTGCCACGCCGATCCGGTCCTTCACCGAGTTCGCCGGGTTGTAGAACTCGAGCTTGGCAAGGACGATCGCCTGGCTGTCGCCGTACAGCCGGTTGATCCTCACCAGCGGGGTACGGCCGATCAGCTTGGTCGCGTCTTCGAAGTAGGCCATTCCTGGTTTCCTGTTCTGGTTGCTTGGAGTCGTGGGTCGAGCGGGTGTGTCGTGCAGGTCAGATGCCGGCGAGGGCCTGGTCGAGGTCGGCGATCAGGTCGTCGATGTACTCGATACCCACGCTGAGGCGCACCATTTCCGGTGCAACGCCTGCCGCCACCAGTTCGTCCTCAGTGAGCTGGGAGTGGGTGGTGGTGGCGTTGTGGATGGCCAGTGACTTGGCGTCGCCGATATTGGCAAGGTGGGAGAACAGCTGGAGGGACTCGATGAACGTCGAGCCCGCCTCGCGGCCGGCCTTCAGCCCGAAGGCGAGGATGCCGCCGTAGCCGCGTCCGGTGAAGGTGCGGTCGGCGATCGCCTTGAACGGCGAGGACTCCAGTCCCGGGTAGTTCACCCAGGCAACCTTGTCGTGGCCCTCGAGGTACTGCGCAACGGCGAGGGCGTTGGACGAGTGGCGCTCGATGCGCAGATGGAGGGTTTCCAGGCCCTGCAGGAACAGCCAGGCGTTGAACGGCGAGATCGCAGCACCGGTGTTGCGCAGCAGCACCGTCCGGGCCCGGATGATGTAGGCGGCGGGGCCGGCGGCGTCAGTCCAGACCACGCCGTGGTAGGCCGAGTCCGGCGAGGTGAGCCCGGGGAAGCGGTCGGCGTGCGCTGCCCAGTCGAACTTGCCGGAGTCGACGAGGATGCCGCCGATCGAGGTGCCGTGACCGCCGATGTACTTGGTTGCCGAGTGCACGGCGATGTCGACGCCGTGGTCGAAGACCTGGGCGAGGATCGGGGTCGTCACGGTCGCGTCCACGATGAACGGCAGACCGAGGGCGTGCGAGGCCTCGCTCCAGGCGTCCAGGTCGATCACGTTGATGGCCGGGTTGCCGATGGTCTCGCCGAAGACCAGCTTGGTCTTCTCGTCGACGCTGGCTGCCAGCTCCTCCGGCTTGCCCGGGTCGACGAAGCGCACCTCGATGCCGTACTGCGGCAGCGTGTGGGCGAACAGGGCGTAGGTGCCGCCATACAGGGTGGAGAGGGCGACGATGTTGTCGCCGGCATAGGTGAGGTTCAGCACGGCATAGGTGACGGCAGCCGACCCTGACGCGGTGGCGAGCGCTCCGACGCCACCCTCGAGGGCGTTGACGCGCGCCTCGAACACCGACTGGGTCGGGTTCATGATGCGGGTGTAGATGTTGCCCGGCACCTTCAGCGCGAACAGGTCGGCGGCGTGCTCGGTGTCGTCGAACACGTAGGACGTGGTCTGGTAGATCGGCACGGCGCGGGCATTGGTGGCCGGGTCGGCCTCCTCCTGGCCGGCGTGGACGGTGAGGGTGTCGGGATGCTGCGGCTTCTTCTCTGACATGTCGCTCCTGAATGTGGGTGCGGTCGAACTGATCCGGACGCGGATCAGCGAGGGCGATGAGTGGGCGAATTGTGTTGGTCGTGGGGCTTTTCAGCGCATTCGACAACACACCATCGACGGCAGGCAGCGACAACACATGGTCGCGGAGCGCATCGAGGACATGGCCGGAGACTATCGAAGCGTCCATTGAATGGTCAATCGAGTCTTGGAATCCGAGAAGGCTGGTCGGCAATAGACTCTGCTGCCATGAGTGCAGAACACGATCTGGTGCTGGTTGTCGACTTCGGCGCCCAGTACGCCCAACTGATCGCGCGTCGCGTGCGCGAGGCGAAGGTGTACTCCGAGATCGTGTCGCACACGATGAGCGTCCCCGAGATGATGGCCCGCAACCCGACGGCGATCATTCTCTCCGGCGGGCCCAGTTCGGTGTACGAACCGGGCGCCCCGCAGCTGGATGTGACCATGCTCGAAGCGGATGTCCCCGTGTTCGGCATCTGCTACGGCTTCATGGCGATGGCGCAGGCCCTCGGTGGGACCGTCGCCCGCACAGGGCAGCGGGAGTACGGCAGGACCCCCGTCGAGGTGCTCGCTCCCGGCAGGTTGCTGGACGGCCTGCCCGCCAGCCTGAGCTCGTGGATGTCCCACGGCGACGAGGTCACCGCAGCGCCGGAGGGGTTCACGGTCAACGCGCGGTCGCCACGGGCCACCGTCGCTGCGTTCGAGAATGACGAACTGCGCCTGGCCGGCGTCCAGTGGCACCCCGAGGTGCTGCACTCCGAGCACGGGCAGGCGGTGCTCGAACACTTCCTGTTCGACATCGCCGGCTGCCGTCCGACCTGGACGAGCTTCAACATCGCTGATGACCAGATCGCGCGCATCAAGGCCGAGGTGGGGGAAGCCCGGGTGCTGTGCGCCCTTTCCGGCGGCGTGGACTCAGCCGTGGCGGCTGCACTGGTCCAGGCGGCGATCGGCGACCAGCTGACCTGCGTGTTCGTCGACCACGGACTGCTGCGCAAGGGCGAGGCGGAGCGCGTCGAGACGGACTTCGTTGCGGCGACCGGTGTGTCGCTGGTCGTGGCCAAGGAGAAGGACCGGTTCCTGAATGCGCTCGCCGGGGTGAGCGACCCGGAGACCAAGCGGAAGATCATCGGCAGGGAGTTCATCCGGACGTTCGAGGACGAGGCTCGCAAGCTCAACTCCGACGGCCCGATCGACTACCTGGTGCAGGGCACCCTCTACCCCGACGTCGTCGAGTCCGGCGGGGGCGATGGCGCCGCGAACATCAAGAGCCACCACAATGTCGGCGGGCTGCCCGACGACCTGCAGTTCAGGTTGATCGAGCCACTGCGCACCCTGTTCAAGGACGAGGTTCGCCAGGTCGGGCGGCAGCTGGGCCTGCCCGAGCACATCGTCGACCGGCACCCGTTCCCCGGCCCCGGCCTCGGGATCCGGATCGTCGGAGCCGTGGATGCCGAGCGCCTGGCGATCCTCCGGGAGGCCGACGCGATCGTGCGCGAGGAAACGACGAACGCCGGCCTCGACCACGACATCTGGCAGTTCCCGGTCGTGCTGCTGGCCGACGTCCGCTCCGTCGGGGTGCAGGGTGACGGCCGCACCTACGGTCACCCGATCGTGCTGCGTCCCGTGTCGAGCGAGGATGCGATGACCGCCGACTGGAGCCGGCTGCCCTACGACCTGCTGGAGCGGATCAGCACCCGGATCACGAACGAGGTGCCCGAGGTCAACCGCGTCGTGCTAGACGTCACGAGCAAGCCGCCGGGCACCATCGAGTGGGAGTGAACCGCAGGGACGGTTCCTCCGGTTCAACCAAACCGGCAGAACCGTCCCCGCGGACCAAGTTGGGGACGGTTCCAAATTCGGTCCAGGTGGACCGAGTTTGGAACCGTCCCCAATTCGGTTCAGGTCAGCGGAAGTCGGACGGCGGCGGGGTGCTGTTGTTGCTCCCGCTGAACATCTTCTTCAGGTCATCGAAGCCGGTCGCGCCGCCCTGCTCCAGCGGCAGCACGAGCCACAGCGCGAGGTAGACGACGAGCACGACGCCGAAGAAGAGCGACAGGACGACGGCGAGGATCCGCACGATGCTGGCATCGATGCCGAACGAGCGGGCGACGCCGCCGCAGACGCCGGCGATCATCTTGTCGGTGGCGGAACGGGTGAGCGGTTGGTTCATTGGGTTCTTTCCTTTCGAGGGACTTCAGGTGTGATTTCTCGAGAGCAGGAGCATGCCCACTCCGATGACGACCATTCCCGCAGGGGCGAGTACCCCCACCAGGTGCCAGTCGACATGTCCATAGCTGTTCCACAGCCCGAGCGCGGCAAGGCCGAGGGCGAGGATGCCGAACGCGAAGGCTGCGCGGTCACGGGTCATCTGCGCACCTCCACATCTCCGAGGTCGACGTCCACCGTGACGTGCAGGGTGGGCGCGCCGGCGACGGTCGCCGGGTAGCTGCTGACGCCGGAGAGGTCGAAGCCGTCCCGGCTCACCCCTGGGGCGTCGAACTCACCGGCGCTGACGTTCCAGGTCACCTGACTGGCGACGTCCGTCGGCAGCGTGAGCTTCACGGAGCCGGCGTTGACCTTGATCACCAGTTCGCGATCGGCGGCCAGGTCGAGTGAACTGAGGTCGAGCGTGACGTCGCCAGCGCTGACAGTGACGTCCGGCGGCAACTCGCTTGTCGTGGTGATGACGCGATTGACGTCGCCCACGTCCGCGAGCCGGATGGTGGCCGCCGAACCCATCATTGCGAAAGTGGCCAGTCCGGCGATGATCGTCGCGGGCAGCAGCAGCGCGGGGCGTCCGGTGCGGGAGGCAAGGACCAGCGTCAGGCCGAGCCCAGCCAGCACGGCAGAGGCGTAGGCAAGCGGGCCGCCATGGACCCCGACGAGGCCGAGGATGGTCACGACGAGTACGCCGGCGCCGACCAGGGCCAGGGCGAGCCACCAGAGGTGACGGCGGCGCCGACGATCGGCGAGGACGACGGGCGGCTCGTTGTCGCGGACCACGAGGTCGGCGGCCGGATCGGTGTACGGCTGCGTCCAGCGCTGTTCGGTCGGGGCGGGGAGCGCCACGGCTTCGTAGCCGGGGGTCTTCTGCTCAGCCAGCCGGACCCGCCAGGCATCGGCCGCACGCTCGAACGGGGTGGGTTCTGGGGGCGGCGCAGGGCGGGTCTGCCCGTGATTGCGGAACCCGAAGAACCAGACGGCGAAGATGACCAGCACGGGGCCGAGCCCGATGCCGCCGGAGCTGGTGAGTCCGACGATGACGACGAGGGCGCCGATGGTGGCAGCGATCACGGTCGGGTTGGACCACGAACGGGTGAAGGGAAGGAACCGCCGAACAGGCATCTGGCTCTGGCCCTCGCGAGGCATCAGGAGCAGCCCGGCGCCATAGGCCGCGAGGCCGAGGCCGCCGAAGAAGGCCAGTACGACGATGGCGATACGCAGCAGATTCGGATCGACCTGCCAGCGCCGAGCCATGCCCGCGCAGACGCCACCCACCATGGCGCCGTCACGGGGGCGGCTGATGACGGGGAGGTTCTCGGGCACGTCACCATTCAACGCTCTCCGTGCAGTTCCGACCATCGGGGGAGACCCTGAGGGCTCCCCGCTTCTGTGGGTCCGGGGAAAGTCTCAGCAAGCTTTGAGAGCGGTTGCAACACACTGGTGGTATTGCACTGATAGCGTTCGCACTGGCACGAGATGCAGAGGTCGGCGGCACCATCCACGACGGAGTGGGGCATCGCTCGGCCCCGGTCGCTGGGACAGGAGGGCACCGGAGTGGTCAGGTTCACCGTCGGACACTCGGCGCCGACCCTCGAGGATGTTGCCCGCATCGCAGGAGTCTCGAGGGCCACGGTTTCCCGAGTCGTGAACGGCGGAACGCTGGTCGCCGCGAAGACCACCGAGGCCGTGCGCGAAGCCATCACCCAGCTCGACTACCACCCCAATCGCGCTGCCAGAGCCCTCGTGACCCGGCGCACCGGCGTCATCGCCGTATTGGTGGCGGAGACTGACGAACGGGTGTTCGCTGACCCCTACTTCCCGCAGGTCTACCACGGCGCACTTCAGGCCTTCTCGGGCTCAGACGTGCAGGTCGTCCTGGCAATGTCCGAACCCGGCGACAGCGTCTCGAGGTTGGTGCGCTACCTGGAATCAGGGCATGTGGACGGCGCACTGATCGCTTCGCACCACGGTCCTGCGCTCGGAGAGGCGCTGGTGAAGTCATGGCAGCCGGTGGTGTTCCTCGGCGACCCCGAAGTTCCGGGCCTCTGTTTCGTCGAGCTCGACAACCAGGAGGCAGCTATCACCGCGACCCGCCACCTGATCGAACGCGGCGCTCGGCACATCGGTACGGTCACGGGACCGTTGGACATGAGCTCTGCGCGAGGACGGCTGGAAGGCTTCCAGGTGGCCATGGCAGAGGCCGGGCTGGATGGCAGCTTGTACGTCGAGGGCGGCTACAACTCCCAGAGCGGGCAGGTGGTCGAACAGTTGCTGGCGCGGGCCCCTGACCTCGACGGTGTCTTCGTCGCCAACGACCTGATGGCCGTCACCGCGATGGGGGTATTGCAGCGCCTGGGACGTCGGGTGCCGGAGGACGTGAAGATCGTGGGCTTCGATGATGCGTCCATCGGCCGCCAATGCACGCCGCAGCTCACGACGATGACCAATCCTGCCGCTGAGCACGCCCGGATCGCCGCCGAAATGTTGATGGAGATTCTCGCGGGGGGTGGCCCGGAAAACCGGAACATCATGACGTCCAGCCAGTTGGTGGTACGCGGGTCCACATGACCGGTACGGAACTGCAGCCGCGATCCACGCGTCCGTTGAACGCGGCCTGGGTCGGTGGGGTCTGCGCCGGCCTCGCCGACCACCTCGGGTGGTCGGTCCTGTTGCTGCGGGTGGTCGCTGTCGTCCTAGGCGCCACCGGACTGGTCGGCGTCGCCATCTACTTCGCACTCTGGCTGGTGATGCCGCCGTCAACCGGACAGCGCTCTGCGCCCGGCCTTGAGGCCAACACCCGTAAGGGGCTGCGTCCCCGTGGTTCGGTGGCCCTGAGT